>JACQEE010000293.1 GCA_016200725.1 Chloroflexota bacterium | reverse complement strand
TTCGCGCTCGGTGTTCTCGAGGTCAAGTTTGTAGGTGAGGCCGGAGCAGCCGCCGCCTTTGACGGAGACTCGGATGCCGTGGCCGACCTTGTTCTCGGTCGTGGCGAGTTTTCGGATCTGGCCCGCGGCCTTCTCGGAAATCAGCACCGCTGGGCGGTTTTCTGTGGCAACGGTCATGGGAACCTCCGCTCTAACCCCTACTCGTTGAGTATACGCGGGCGCGCAAAGGGGGGTCAATGGCAGGTGCCCACGCGGGCCAGGGCGGTGATGGAGGAGCTATCAAAAGCAACGGGGGAAAGGAAAGCGCGACTCCTGATTGGCGGCCTGTCTTCAGGTTGCGAGCGGAATGAGGCGTCTGCTATGCTGGCGACTCTGATGGCGACGTAGCCAAGTGGAAAGGCGGAGGTCTGCAAAACCTCTATGCGGCGGTTCGATCCCGCCCGTCGCCTCCAGCCCCAAAACTACCTATTGCAGAACCATCTTGGTCTTCGTTATCGCGTCCCCTAGTCGAATGGTTCCCGCCTTGATGACTTTCGTGTTCATGCCACGCAATCGCAGTTCGCGGCCTACCGACGAGTTTACAAATTTGAGAGCGTCGGGGCCGAATCGCGCGGAGAATTTCACGCAGCCAGTATGTGGCTGGTCTGTGACTTGAATAACCGCGCTGCCGATGGCTAACGTTGTCCACGGCGGCAAACTGGTGACACTCAAATCGAAGTCTACGTATAACTGATCGCCGGCCAGCGCCCATCGCTCTTCCTGCTGCGCTAGGAGAGCAATCAGGCGTGAGTTGATCAGCGTTAATTGCATGTCAGGATGCGGCACCCTCTTGTCCATTTTCGAACTACCACGCATTTTCCACGTATCGCCCACGAGGCCCTCGTCCGGGTCCAACTGGGCTTCCTGCAGCAGTTCGCGCGCATTCACTTGCGGACGGCGAACAATCAGCCGAAGCACCCCACTATCCTTGGGCGATTGGCGGATTGTTTCCAGGCCAGCCTCAAGGGCTTCCCGGTTCATGTAGAGTGCCGTAGACATGGTTCAAGTGATTATACTTCCCGAGGCCATGTTCCCTACCCTCACCCGCTACACTAGGTTCACGCCGAGGTGGCGAAATGGCAGACGCAGCGGACTTAAAATCCGCTGGGCGCAAGCCCATGTGGGTTCGACCCCCACCCTCGGCACCAGAAAGCAACCATGCCTCTTCCGCGAGCGAAGCCGTCTGAACTCGGCCTCGATGCCGAGCGCGTCGAGCGGCTGCTGGCGTTCGCGCGGAAGCAGGTGGCCGATGGCGTAACGCCGGGCGTCGCGGTGGCGATGGCGCGGCACGGCAAGGTCGCGGTGTGCGAGGCGTTCGGCAACGCGCGGACCGAGCCCAAGCCGGCGCAAGCGGTGGGCAGCACGCTCTGGTTGCTGTACTCGTCGACGAAGCCGCTTGTGGCCGCGGGTGTGTGGACGCTCATCGAGCGCGGGCTGGTGCGGTTCACCGACCGCGTCGCGGACGTGCTGCCGGAGTTCCAGGCGCACGGGAAGCAGGACATCACGCTGGCGCAGGTGCTGACCCACCAGGCGGGATTCCCCACGGCGAAGGTGTCGCAGGAGGCCTATCGCGACCACCGGCTGCTGCGCGAGGAAGTGTGCGACTTCAAGTTGGAGTGGCCGCCGGGAGCGAAGGTGCAGTACCACAGCACGTCGGCGCACTGGGTGCTGGCGGCGCTCATCGAGGCGCTGACAGGCAAGGACTTCCGCGACTATTTGCGGCACGAGGTGTTCGAGCCGGTCGGGCTAACGGGGCTGTTCGTCGGAGTACCGGCGCAGCAACAGCACCGCTGCGCGGATATGCACGACGTCGACCCGCACCTGGCGGCGCTCGGCGACAACAACAGCGCGGCGTACCGCGAGGCGGGCGTCCCCGGCGCGGGCGGGTACGCGACCGCGGAAGATCTGTGCGGGTTCTACCAGTTGCTCGTGCAAGGCGGGTCGCTGAACGGCAAGCGAGTGCTGTCACGTCGCATGATCGAGTATGTGACACGCAATCATACGGGCGATCGCATCGACGAGGCGCTGCGTATGCCGATGCATCGCGGCATGGGCGTTCACGTGCGGGGCGAGACGGCGACGATTCGCGGGCTGGGCACGATCGCGCACCCGGCGACGTTCGGCCACGGCGGCGCGGGCACGTCGTACTCCTGGGCGGACCCGGATAGCGGCGTGTCGTTCGCCTATCTGACCAATCGCCCGATGCCGGAGCCGGCGCACAGCCGCAGAATCGACATCGTGAGCAACCTGGCGCACGCGTGCATCGCCGAACCCTCCCTCTAACTCCCGCCCAGGGACGGGCGGGAGGACTCGCGCTCGCGCGCTCGGGGGAAAGAGAGTTCACCTATTGCAGCGCATCCGCCTCCTGGTGTACTTTGTTCGCACACTAGAAAAGGAGGTGGTCCAGTCACATGACAACTGATGCTAGACGGATCTGTGAGGTGGTTGAAACCTAGGCGGCACTGGAAATCATTGGTGCACTGGGTTCCGTCCGGGAATTCCAGCAGCCACCGGACCCCGAGGCTCCCGCCTTATCCAGCGGGACGGTCTTTGACCGAAGTGCTTCGGGGTCTTTTTTGTCCGTTATCTGTTAGACGTTGGCGAATACATCCGCTCTGCGCAGGCTGTCCTCGAGCGTACCGACAAGGCGCGTCAGGGTGTTGCGATAGCGTCCGGCGAGGATCTCGGCGATCGCTTGGTAGACCTTTCGCCCAATATCCGGGCGCTCGCCGATGAGAACGAAGAAGCGAGCACGGGGCAGTTCGAACGCGGCCAGGTCCGACATCGCGTCGGCGCTAGTGATCTGCGTGCCTTGACCGAGCAGCGTCGCCAGGGGTAAGGACTCTCCAGGGCCAGCGACGCGGACGGTTATCTCGCCACGGTCGGACTCAGTAGTGAGTTGGACATTCCCCTCCAGCACAGCGTAGACAAGGCCTCCAGCCTCGCCCTGCTGAGCAAAGCGGCTGCCCTCCGAGATGCGGACGAACGAGCCACAGAGCGCCACTTCGCGCAATTCCCTTTCCGACAGCCGGCTGAAAATGTCTACGCCGCGAAGCGAGGTGACCATGTTCGCGTGTTGCTCCGCGGCCCTCTTCGCAGCCCCCACGTCGGCGACCGAGGCGAGAAGGTCGGTGGTTAGCCAGCGACCGAAGTGCTTCACCTGGCGCGCATGATACCCCGCAAGCACCTTAGCGATCTTCGCGGCGCTGGCCTCGTCGGATGCCTTCGCCACGATGACGGCATGGCCGGCACGAGCCTCGTCCTCATAAGTGCGAAGCATCGGCATCTCTTCGGAAAGAAAAGCGCGGAGAAGGCTTGCAGGAGTTCGAGCACGGACAGAGAGGGAATGGTGCTCGAACTTGATGGGACCTTGGAAACACCGGACGTCGTCTGGCCGCAGGCCTTCTCCGGCCAGCGCGTATGCAACGTCGTCAGCATCGGCCGCGCGGTCGATGACTCCAATGACGGCGAGATGTGGACGTGGGACGCGGACTGGGGGCGTGTTGTCGACTTCAAGCCGAGCCAGAACGGGAGACGTCGACGGCTGCGCGATGGCTGCGGCGGGAGGTTCGAGGCCGTACTCGGGTTCAACGTTGGCGATGTCATTCAGTTCCGGCTCAGAAGTCGACGCCGTAACTGGCTCGGGCTCGGCGGGAACGCGAGCACCTGACGGTTGAGCAGCGAGCGGAGCGCGTCGCCAAAGCGCGGCAGTCAGCGCAAATGGCGCAAGCACAATCGCGATGGCGATGCCAATGACGGGGGCCAGGAGGAGGGAGAGGAAAATGATTGCGCCGAAGAGGTAAGCGAGGAACGTTCCGAAGAGAGCCAGCAGACCATCGAGCAGATCGGGAGACCGCGTGACGGCTTTCATGATCCACCTCCACCTCGATACTTAGTGCCCACGACGTAACAAGCGCCGCCCTAGTAAGGTGACTGTAGCACCGGGGGCGCGGGGGCTGTCAACATCGAGAAGTACGTCACAAAGTTGTGCTGTTGCGAGAGATATTCCGGCGCATCGCAAGCATGCGCACGCTCGCTGCCGCTTGCGCGTTGAAGACCTGAGAATCTTTTCTCGAGAGAAAAGGTTCTCAGACTCTCCCAAAGAGCTTTACGCCTGGGATTTTCTTTCTTTATTTGCCGGAGAAGGTGGGAGATCGTTTCTCGCGGAAGGCCGTGATGGCCTCGCGGAAGTCACCGGTCTTGAAGCAGAGTTGCTGAGCATGCGTCTCGAAGTCGAGCGCCTCGGCAAGGGTAGTCTCTTTGCCGCGCTGAAGGGCTCGCTTCGCGAGTTCAACGGCGATGGGCGGCTGCGCAGCGATCGCCAGCGCGAGTTCGCGCGTCGCGCCAGCGAGTTGGTCGGCGGGGACAACGCGGTTGTAGATGCCGAGCGCGAGGGCCTCGCGCGCCTCGAGCGGCTTCGCCGTATAGAGCACTTCGACGGCCCTGGCGTAGCCAATCACGCGCGGGAGGAGCCACGATGCGCCGCCGTCGGGGGCGATGCCGCGAGCGAGCCAGGCAGGCATGAAGCGGGCCTGCTCGGAGGCGACGCGCAACTCGCAGGCGAGCGCGATGGAGATGCCGCCACCGGCCAAGGGGCCATTCACCATCGCGATCGTGGGCTTGGGGAAGTCGTAGAGCGGCAAGAGAAAATAGCCGACAGGGGCAGTAACCTTCTTGAGGGTGTGGGCGGAGCCTCCGGACATTTGCCTGTCGAGGCGGGAGACGTCAGCACCGGAGCAGAAGGCCTTGCCCGCGCCGGTGACGATGAGGACGCGGACGCCATCGTCGGCCTTGGCCTTCGCGATCGCGTCCATGAACTCAGGCTGCATCTCCTCAAGGAGCGCGTTCATGCGATCGGGGCGGTTGAGCGTGAGGGTGGCGATACCGCTATCGACCGTGTAGAGGATGTACTGGTAGGACATGGCAACTCCTTTGCAGGCGCTTTCGGGCCTCTAGCATACAGCCCTCCCGCGTTGACAATTCCAGGGGCAGGTTTGTAGAGTACGGTGTTAGCACTTGCACGAGGCGGGTGCTAACTTTTGGGTTGGAGGATGTCTGTGCCGATCTACGAATACGAGTGCCGGAACCATCACCGGTTTGAGATCAAGCAGAGTTATTCGGACAAGCCAAAAGCGGAATGCCCAACCTGTGAGGCTCCTGCGAGGCGTCTCTTGACCGTACCCTCCGTCCACTACAAGGGCAGCGGCTTCTACACGACGGACTACGCGCGCGCTTCGGCCAAGCCTGAGTCGGGCGAAGGCGGCAAGACGGGCGAAGGCAAGAAGGACGAGGCAAAGAAGAGCGAGGGAAAGACCAGCGAAGCGAAGGCGGAGAGCAAGAACGGCGCGACGGCTGAGTCCGGGAGCAAGGAGTCGGGGGCGAAAGAGAAGGCCTCTTCGGCATCTACAGCAACGTCGAAAGCTGATACGTCAAAGGAAAAGTAGGCGTCCAGCGTGCGCGCCCTGCTCCAGCGTGTCAGCAAGGCGTCGGTATCGGTGAACCAAGAAGAGGTCGGCGTCATCGGCGCCGGCCTCTTGATTTTCGTGGGCATCGCACAGGGCGACAGCGAAGCGGACGCGCGCTACCTTGTCGACAAAGTCGTCAACCTACGCATCTTTCCCGATGAGCAAGGACGCTTCGACCGCTCGGTGATCGACGTGCAGGGCGCGCTGCTGCTGGTGAGCCAGTTCACGCTGCACGCAGATACGCGAAAGGGGCGTCGGCCCAGTTTCACCGAGGCTGCACCGCCAGAGGTCGCAGGGCCGCTGTTCGAGCGCCTCGTGGCGATGGCGCGTAAGACGGGGCTGCGAGTAGAGACGGGGCGATTCCAGGAGCACATGGTCGTGCGGCTTGAGAACGATGGGCCGGTGACGATCATGCTGAATAGTGCGGATAGGCACAGGCCGAGATCCGGAACCTAACCCCCAGCCCCTTCCCTGGGAGGGAAGGGGAAGACCCCCTTCGCGGACTCAGGGCTTCGGCTAGGACAGGGGTCGAGGGGCGGTGGGCTAGTGCTTAAAGTGGCGGGTGCCGGTGAAGAGCATGGCGATGCCGGCCTTGTCGGCGGCGGCGATGGCGTCGGCGTCGCGGATGGAGCCGCCGGGCTGGGCGATGGCGGTAACACCACCCTGGATGGCCATCTCGACGCCATCGGCGAAGGGGAAGAAGGCGTCGGAGCCGAGGACCGTGCCTTTGGCGCGTTCGCCAGCCGCTCGCAGGGCGAGGTGGACGCTGGTGACGCGGTTGGGCTGGCCTGCACCCATGCCGACGATGGCGCGGTCTTTCACAAGCACGATGGCGTTCGACTTGATGTGCTTGCACGCCTTCCAGGCGAAAGCGAGTTCGGACAGTTCCTGCGACGTAGGCTTGCGCTGCGTGACGACCTTCCACGTCGAGGCGTCCTCAGCGATGGCGTCCGCGTTCTGGACAAGCATGCCGCCGGAGACGCGGCGGTAGTCGAGCACAGGCTGGGCGCCAGGCTTGGGCAGCGGCACTTCGAGGATGCGCAGGTCTTTCTTCTTCTGCAGCAGCGCCAGCGCGTCCGCGTCGTAGCCGGGGGCGATGACGATTTCGTAGAAGATCTTGCGGACCTCTTCGGCCGCAGCGAGGGTGAGTTTGCGATTGAAGGCGACGATGCCGCCGAAGGCGGAGACGGTATCGCCTGCGTAGGCGCGGCGGTAGGCTTCGGCGATGTCGTCGTTGGAGGCGAGGCCGCAGGGGTTGGTGTGCTTGATGACGGCGACGGTCGGATCGGGGAAGTCGGTCGCGGCGGTCCATGCAGCATCGGCGTCGATGATGTTGTTGTGCGACAACTCCTTGCCGTGCAACTGCTTCGCGGAGGCGATGGTGCCGGGCGCGGCAAAGAGTTCGCGGTAGAAGGCCGACTTCTGGTGCGGGTTCTCGCCGTAGCGCAGCGACTGGAGGCGCGTGAGACCGATGGTCAGTTCGTGCGTGAAGGGATCGCCGCCGTCGACGAGGTAGCGGGCGATCGCAGTGTCGTAGAGGGCGACGTGCTGAAAGGCCTTCTGCGCGAGGCGCTTGCGCTCTTCAATCGTGATTGGCGTGCCGGAAAGGATGCGCTCCTGCACGCTGGGGTAGTCGGCGGGATCGACAATGACGAGGACGTGGGGGTAATTCTTCGCCGCTGCGCGGATGAGCGTGGGGCCGCCGATGTCGATGTTCTCCAGCGCATCCTGGATGTTCGCGCCTTCTTTGCTCACAGTCTCGACGAAGGGGTAGAGGTTGACGACGACCATGTCGATGGTCGAGATGCCGAGCTTGTTGAGTTCCTGGATGTGGGCACGGTTGTTGCGCGAGGCTAGCAATCCGGCATGGATATTGGGGTGGAGGGTCTTCACGCGGCCATCGAGGATTTCGGGGAAGGCGGTCAGATCGCTAACGGCGCCGACTTTGACGCCAGCCTGCTCGAGCGCCTTGCGGGTGCCGCCGGTGCTATAGACCTGGTGGCCCTTTGAAGTCAGCGCCTTGACGAAGGGTGCGAGGCCGGTTTTGTCGGAGACGGTGACGATGGCTCTCATGGTGGTTCCTCTACTCGATGCCTTGTGGTTTGCGCGTTTATCGTGGTGCGGCTGTCCCGCCCACGCACCCTCGTAGCGTTGTGGGGGGACACCCCCTACGCTCCCCGTCTGGGGGCTTTGCCCCCTGAACCCCTATAAGGCACCTCGCTGCGCTCGCAACGG
>JACQEE010000008.1 GCA_016200725.1 Chloroflexota bacterium | reverse complement strand
GGGGCAGGGGCGGATCTGCGGGATTCACGCGGAACATGTTCTCAGCGCCGCCGCGGTTTCGCGCCGCGCTTCCCGTCAGGCTGGGCGAGGGGCGTGCCGATCGCGACCGACCGGATCGTCAGCAGCTCGGCGCGGGTGACCGCGCCGTCGTGGTTCGCATCGAAACGCGCGAACAGGCGGTCGAACTGCGCGGTCAGTTCGGCGAGCGTGAGGTCTGGCCCTGCCGTGACCGTGTACAGCACGCCCTTCGCCCCGTGCGCGCTCTTCTCGAGCAGAGGATGCGTGACTGCCGCTTGCGCTGCCTTGAGTACGCGGCTCGTCCCCGTTCCCTGTCCCACGGCTACCATGCCGGCGCCGCCGCGCTCCACTGTCGCCTTGATGTCCGCGAAGTCCACGTTGATGTCGCCCGCCTCGTTGATGACGCGAGAAACGGCGGTGATCGCGTTGACCATGATCTTGTCCGCTTTGGCGAACGCGTCGTTGGCCGACGTGCTCTTCTTGATCTGGCCGAGGATCTTATCGTTGCTCACCGCGATCGTGCAGTCCGCTGCCGCGCGCAGCGCCGAAAGGCCCGACTCAGCGTTCAACTTGCGCCGCCCGCCCTCGAAGCCGAAGGGCAGCGTCACGATCGCGACCGTCAACGCCCCAAGGTCGCGGGCGATGTCCGCCACGACGGGCGCCGCGCCTGTGCCCGTACCGCCACCCATACCCGCCGCGATGAAGACCAAGTCCATGCCGCGCAGGTGGCGCTTCAACATATCGCGCGACTCGTCCGCCGCGGCGCGCCCGATCAGCGGGTTGCCGCCAGCGCCCAAGCCGCGCGTCGTCGCCGAGCCGAGCACCTCGATCGCAACGCCTTCGATCTTGCCCAGCGAGGCCGCGTCCGTGTTGACGCAGAGCATCTCGACGCCTGGGACGTGCGTCCCGGCCATGCGACGCAGCGCATTTACGCCGGCACCGCCGACGCCCACGACCTTGATCCGTGCATGACCGACGCCTGGGGGCATCGTAGGTTGGGGCTGCGTGTCCAGGACCATTGCCTGCTCCTGCGCCGCGAAGGTAAAGTCGGGCTGTGGTTTTGAACTAAGTTCAAGGTTTATCGTATATGGGGAATAGGAAAATTGTCAATAGTTTTGAACTTATCTCAATATATGAGACGTCGTAATCTCCGAGAAGTGGACGAGAAGAACCAGCCGGTATGGGAACAAGATCTCTAGTAGCCCGGCAGCCGACGTATCCAACCAACCGAGCGCCGGATCGCCTCTTCGTAGCCCATCGCCTCGATGTCGTCGCCGGTCAACTCCACGTCGTAGTAGCCTCGATACCCGGCCTCGTGGAGCGCCGCGATGATGCGTTGCAGCGGGATGACTCCGTCTCCGAGCGGCACACGCTGCGGCGAACACCGCGTCCCTGCTTTGAAATCGTCGATCTGCACGATGCCGATCCGCCCCGAGCGCCGTTTGATGTCCTCGTAGAGTCTCCGCTCCACCCAGGCGTCGTTCATCTCCAAACACAACTTCAGGTGCGGCGAGTCGACACGGTCGATCAGATCGAGCATGTCGTGATGCGTGTGGATGAAACTTCTATCGATCCGCAGTGGGCTCGCCGGCTCCAACGCGAGGACGATCCCGAGGCGCTCGGCGTGCGGAAGCACCTCCCCAGCGATTTCTAGGAATCTTTCCTCCGCCTCGTCCGGCAGCAGTGATCCGCACGGGCCCGTCGTCACCACAAGCGACTCCGCCTCCACCGACGCTGCGATGTCCAGCGTCTTTCGCGCATCCTCGATCTGCGCAGGCCAGCGGCTCCGGTCGTCGAGCGCGTAGTAGATCGGCCAGAGCAGGCTCGCCACTGTCATGCCGGATTCTTTCAGCAAACTCGCGGCGCGCTTGAGGCCGAACGCCTCCATCTTGCTGCGCTGCACGGAGATAGCAGGGATATCCAGTTGCTGGTAGAACCGGATGTCCTGCTCGAACGACCAGTGTTGACTGGTGACTTCGTTCATCGAAAACTTGAGCATCGCTGCCTCCCAAATTCGTTTTCTGAGCGGCGGTCGCTATCGTAGCCTAGTGCCGTCGATGACGCTGCGTCCGTCGGTCGCGCACCCGTCGTTTGTCACCCCTGCCCTGCTTTGTTAGACTTGCCGCCAGATGGCGCTCGCCAAGGAGGGCGCGTGAACTACCTCCACTACCTGGAACGACCAACGTTGCGAAAGCCCCGCTGGATCGGCGCATTCGTCGGCTGGGCCGATGCGCAGGAAGGCGCATCCCGCTCGATCCGTTACATCATCGAGAGCCTCAAAGCCAAGAAGTTCGCCGAGATCGACGCCGAAGAGTTCTACGACTTCACCGCCGTCCGCCCGATGGTCTACAGCAAGCAGGACGGCGAGCGCGTGATTCGCTGGCCCTCCAACAATTTCTACTACTGGGTCGATCCCGTCGGCGAGCGCGACCTGCTGGTCTTCCTCGGCACTGAGCCCAGCCTCAAGTGGCGGGCCTACACGCAGACGCTCATGGACGTGATGGAGCCCTACGGCGTCACCGAGGTGCTCAACCTCGGCAGCCTCATGGACGCCGTACCCCACACCCGCGAGGCCCCGCTCTCCGGCGGCGCCAACAAGGACGAGTTGCTCGCGCGCCTCACCGGCCTCCGCATCATGGGTCGCACCTACCAGGGGCCCATCGGCATCACGTCCGTCTTCACGGACGCCTGCACCAAGCGCGGCATCGATTATCTCAGCCTCTGGGGCCACGCTCCTCACTACGTCCAGCGCGCGCCCAACTGGAAAGTCGCCAAAGCGATCGTCGCCAAGGTGAACCAGATCGAAGGCCTCGCCATCCCCGTCGACGACCTCGAGCGACGCGCCCAGTCCTTCGAAATCGAGGTGACCAAGGCCATCATCCAGAGTGCCGAAGTCACTGCCTACGTCAAGCGCCTCGAGAAACAGCACGACGCCACGATGTCCCAGGGCGAGTCGCTCCCCTCCGCGGAGACCGTCGTCAAAGAACTCGATGACTTCTTCAAGCGCGGCGGCAAGCCCGAAGAAGGCTTCTCGTCGAACTAGCGCTGCAAAACATCCTCAAACGCCGGCACCGTCCTGAACGGCCCCGAGAACAGCGTCTTCACGCCCATCGCCCGCAGGTCGCGCATCTGCCCCGCCGCCCGCCAGCGCTCTCGCTGCTTCGCCAGCGACGCCATCACCTCGACGGGGTCGCGGTCGAGCCACATCAGCCGTATCGCGCGCCCCGGCGGGTTCGCCCCGCGGCGATAGCCCGCGTATTCGTGGCTCACGAACCACTGTGCCCCGGCGACTCCCTCCCGGCGACACCACTGCTCGAGGCGACGCGTACCCCTTCACGAGGCGGAATGGCCCACCCATCGTCATCTTGAAGTGACGGTCGAACCTACCGATACCATCCATTCGCGCGCCGAGGTCCATGAACTTCTCGAGCGTCCGCTCCACCGGCTCCTCGAACAGATACTGCACCAGATAACTCGTCTTCGCCAGCGATTCGTCGGCGTGCAGCCTCGCCGCGACACAGTCCGGCGTGTGCGCCCACCGCTCGCCGCGTGCGATCCCCGGCAGCGCGATGTTCTCCGGTACATGGTCGTACAGATGCCATGCGTTGAACGCCTCGTGCGCACCCGGCTGCACCTCGAGGAACGCAAAGAACGCCGCCGCGACCTTGGCCATTCAAACTCTCACTGACCTGCCAGCTTCACGATCGCGTCCACCTGGCTCTGCGTAAGGCCCGTTGCGAGCAGCCCCGACACGCCGTAGGTCGCGAGCAGCGACTTGGCATCCGACTGGCTCAGTCCCGGATTCGACGACTGTGACGTCCCCTGTTGTCCAGAAGTCGAACCTGTTGCCACGTTGAGATCGAGTTGTCCCCGTCCAACCGCCGCGACGATGCCTACCGCGCTCGCGTCGCTACCCCCGATCGCTGCATTCAATTGCACACGCCAGAACCCTGGCTGCCCCGGCGCTGGCCCTAGCACAGTGCCCACATATTTATCCCCGCTGCTGGTCGTGACTGTCACGGTCTGGCCAACCGTCGGATCAGGGGGCGGTGGCGGGGGAGGCGCGATGCCCGTGCCCGTTAGTCCCACCGTGACTGGCCCTGCGTCCGACGCGACCGAGAGCGATGCTTGGAACGACCCAGCGACGAGAGGAGCGAAGGTGAGCGTGAAGGCGCACGACTGTCCGGTATTGAGGAGTTGTCCAGAGCACCCGTCGTTCGTTACGCTCCACACCGTTCCGGTCTGGGTCAGCGTGCCGTTCTCGCTGGCCGCGGCGGTGATCGGCTGGCTCGTCGTGCCGGT
>JACQEE010000281.1 GCA_016200725.1 Chloroflexota bacterium | reverse complement strand
TACCGCCGAAGTGAGGTGGTTCGGCGGGCCGCGGACGCTCGACATCGATATCCTGCTCTACGGTGACAAGGTGGTGAAGACGCCCTCGCTGACGATTCCGCATCCGCGCATGCACGAGCGAGCCTTCGTGCTCGTGCCGCTCGCCGAGATCGCACCGGAGGCCCGGCACCCGGTGCTCGGCATGACCGTCCGCGAGTTGCTCCAGCGCGTCGACGCGAAGGGCGTATGGCGCTTCGACCCGGAGGCGGCCTACTGGAAGGGCCTGAAACGCGGTAAACTGCCCGTGCCGCCTCGATCGACCTAGCCCTACCGTCAATATGAGCCAAGCCGCCATCGCGCGGTCCGCACCGCACCCGCATCGCTTCATCATCTTCGCCGTCGTCGGCCTGGCGCTCATGATGTCCACGATCGATGCCACGATCGTGGCCGTGGGCCTCCCCGCGATGCAGGACGACCTGCACACGACCCTCAACTGGGTCGGCTGGACTCTCAGCGGCTACGCCCTTGCGCAGACCATCGTCATGCCGCTCTCCGGCAAGTTGTGCGACGAGTTCGGGCGCAAGCAACTGTTCATCGCTTCGGTTGCGCTCTTCACGCTCTCATCGATCGCCGCAGGGTTCGCGCCGAACATCTACATGCTTATCCTGTTCCGGCTGCTGCAGGGGCTCGGCGGCGGCGTCTTCTTGCCCTCGGCCACCGGCATCATCAGCGACACCTTCGGTGAACAGCGGACCACGGCGATCGGCATGTTCACGACGATCTTTCCCATCGGTAGCATCATCGGCCCCAATGTCGGCGGCTTGATCATCGACCACCTCTCGTGGCACTGGATGTTCTTCGTCAACGGCCCGATCGGCGTCGTGATGATGGTGATGGGCCTGCGCTACCTCCCTATGACGGCGAAGCCGAAGGAGAAGAAGCCCCTCGACTTGATAGGCGTGGCCTTCTTTGCGCTCGCCCTGGTGCTCATCCTCTACGCCATGACCGACTGGGGGAATAACCCCGGCGAGACGACGCACGCCAAGATCTGGCTGCTGTTCGCTTCGGGCGGCTTGCTGCTCGCGATGTTCCTGCGCCACGAAGCGCGGACGGCGGCGCCGATGGTGGAGTTGCAGTTGCTGAAGTGGCGGCCCTTCTTGGCCGTGAACCTGTACAACTTCATTTCCGGCGCGGTCACCCTCGGCACGTTTGCGTTCATCCCGCTTTACGCGCAGAAGGTCTACCACTTCAGCGCGACGCGCTCCGGCGCCGTGCTCTCGCCGCGCTCCGCCTCGCTTTCGATCGTGTCTGTGGTGAGCAGTTTCCTGCTCATCCGGTTCGGCTATCGACGGCCGATGGTCTTTGGCATGCTCCTGATGTGCGCCAGTATCTTTTTGATGGGTATGGGCTTCCGCGATGTCTCGGTGATGGGCTACCACATCCCAAACGTCGCCTTGCTTGCGATGATTGTCGCGCTGGCTGGGGTTGGCATGGGCCTCCACGCGCCCGCCTCCAGCAACGCCGCGCTCGACCTGCTCCCCGACAAGATCGCTGCGGTGGCCGGGCTGCGCGGCATGTTCCGCTCGACCGGCGGCGTGGTCGGCACCGCGACCGTGCTGCTCGCGCTCAGCCACTTCAAAGACTCTGGGCGCGGCCTCGAGGATATCTTCATCGGCTTCTCGGTTGTCATGCTCGTAACGCTGCCAATCATCTTCTTTATCCCAGATATTGCGAAGGCGAGGTATGACAAGGGCGCGCGGGCAACGCATACACCGGCAACACAGCAGACGGCGGTCAAACCCGGCGGCTAGGCGCTACTTCTTCGCGAACCCGATCGCCTTGCCTCTGCGAATCAGCACTGCCGTCCCCGGCCCGTAGAGGCGTGTCGCTGCCGCAGGCTTGCCATCGATGGTGAGCGAGTCGCCCGTCACGACGACGCGCAGCCCGTTCGCGAAGAACTCGCCGGTGAGCCGCAGCGCGTGGTCATGGAGCGTCACTCTGGCGATAGCCATGCCCTGGCGAGAGACCGCCACTTCGCCCCCGTTCACGTCAAGAGCAAGGCCTGGCGCCATCGCGAGCGGCTTATTGCGGTCGACTTTCGCCAACTGTCCCTCGGGTGCGCGCAGATCGAGGTCGACGGTGATATGGCCATCGTCGCCGCGATGGCGCAGCCGGAAGACCTCGACGCCTTCGATCACTAGCACGCCGCTCGTGTTGCCCAGCGCGCAGTTGCCCAGCAGCAAGTCGATGGTAGAGATGGCAGGCGCGGGCCTCGTCGGAGCGAGCGGCTTCTTCGCGTTCGGGTTGTGCGCGTGCTCTGCCCAGGCGATCGGCGAGAGGTATTTCTCGCACACGATGCAGTACCGCAGGTCGTCCTTGCCGCGGCTAGCGAGTTCATCTTCGCGAAGAGGCATGAAGGAATTGTAGCGCGTAATCGCGTAGAATCAGTGTCCGTGAGCGGCATCGAAGATCACATCGTTAGTTTCATCCGGCACGTCTACGACGCTATCGGCTGGCCCGGCCTCGTGGCGATGATGGCCATCGAGAGCGCGTGCATCCCGCTGCCCAGCGAACTGATCATGCCCTTCGCGGGCTGGTTCCTCATCAGCGACCGCGGCCACGGCGTCGAGTTCGTCTTTCTCGCCGCCTTGCTTGGGGCGCTCGGCAACGTCATTGGCTCGTTGATCGCCTACGGAGTCGGCGCGTACGGCGGGCGTCCTGTCCTCGAGCGCTACGGCAAGTACGTACTCATCACGCGCCACGATGTCGACCGCTCCGAGCGCTGGTTCCGGCGCCACGGCGACATCACCGTGCTGGTCTCGCGCCTGCTGCCAGTGGTGCGGACGTTCATTAGCCTGCCTGCCGGCATCGCCCGGATGAACGTCTGGCGCTTCTCCATCCTGACGTTCATCGGCTCGTTGCCCTTCTCGTTCGCCCTCGCCTACGGAGGCTACAAGTTGGGGGAGCACTGGACGCGCATCCGCGACGACATGCGCCCCTTCGACATCCCCATCGTGATCATCATCGTGCTGCTGATCGCCTGGTACCTCTGGCGGCACTACCGCCGCCTGAAGGCCGAGTCGGCGTAGCACCCCTTCCCTTTAGGGAAGGGGTAGGGGTTAGGTCACCGGTTGTACTCGTTCATCGCCGCTTCTGCTCCCTGCGTAATGAGCAGATCCAGAGCATCCGCTGCCCGTTCGATAGCTGGCAGGAGCGCCTCCCGCTCGGGTGGCGCAAAGTCGCCGAGCACGTAGTCCACGGGATCGACGCCGGGCGGCGGTCGCCCGATGCCGACGCGCAGGCGCAGGAAGTCTTGCGTCCCAAGGCGCTGGATGATGGACTCGATGCCGTTGTGCCCGCCCGCGGAGCCGCGCTCGCGGAGGCGTATCTTTCCGAGCGGCAGGTCCATCTCGTCGTAGACAGCCACGAAGCGAGCCGCGTCCACGTGGTAGCGCTTCACCAACTCGAAGGCCGCGTTGCCGCTCTCGTTCATGTAGGTGCGCGGCTTGGCGACGATCACGCGCGCCGGACGGCCACTCGCTTCCAACTGTCCCTCGCCCAGCACGGCCCACGGCTTCTTCGTCGAGAGGGCGATGCCGTGTCGTGCTGCCCAGTGGTC
>JACQEE010000028.1 GCA_016200725.1 Chloroflexota bacterium | reverse complement strand
AGCCGCTCGACTGGCTTGCCCGAGGCGTAGGCAAGGCTCGTCGCGATCCCGGCAATCTCCGGGTGCTGGCGCGGATCAAGCGCAACGTTCAGGCCGATGCCCACGACGGCGTACTCGATACCTGTAGCGCCCACCGTGCTGTCGACCAGGATGCCGGCCAGTTTGCGCCCAGCGATCTCTACGTCGTTAGGCCACTTGATTGTCGGGGAGAGGCCGGTCGTGCGGTGTATCGCGCGTACGGCGGCTAGCGACGCCACGATGCCGAGGGCCATCAGGTGCTCGATTCGCGGCCGCAGGACGATCGACAGATAGAGTGACTGGCCAGATGGAGAGATCCATCGCCGCTGGAAGCGCCCGCGTCCCGTAGTCTGCTGATCGGTGATGACCACCATGCCTTCGGGAGCGCCGTCTCTCGCCTGCACCGCAGCAACGTCCATCGTCGACGTCGCGATAGTGAGGTGGGTCAAGCACCGTCCAAGGTAACGAGTCTTGAGACCGCTCGAAATCGCCTGTGCGGAGAGGCCGTCCGAAGTGCTCGGCATGGTTGCCCTTCCTCCGCTCAGACGCCGCCTAACGCCTGCCGTTCGCCAGCGCTGCTAGCACCTGCTCCGTCTGTTCGAGGAGGCCGCGATCGATGTTCAGCGCGCGCGTGCGCCGCTTGGCGACGAGCCCGAGAGCGTCGTCCCAGAACAGGCCATAGCGCCAGGTGAAGTAGAGCGCAATCACGAACGGCGACCGGCTCACGCCCGAGGCGCAATGGACGAGCAGCCTGCCCTTCGCAGTCAAGTGATCGATGCGGCGGACGACGATGGCCACTTCTTCGGGCGGGTTGCCCGGGCCATCGAGCAGCGGCAGGTGTTCGGTGTAGGTGTCCGTCTTGTACGGCGTGTACTTGTCGACGTTGATAATGGCGTCGAACTGCCCGAAGTCCGTCTTGGACGAGGGGTAGCCGGAAACGGCGAGGCGTTGCGTGATCCAGTCGGCAGTCACAGGCGCAGGACTATCCTTCAACAGGTTTCGGCGACGCCGATTGTAGCACAGCCTCCAGGTATAATGGTGCCGGCTTCAGGAAGGAATCGTGATGGCTGCACCTACCCGCGTCCGCTATGCACCGAGCCCCACCGGCTTGCCTCACGTCGGCAACGTACGCTCGGCACTGTTCAACTGGCTGTTCGCCAGGCGCCACGGCGGCGTCTTCATCGTGCGCATCGAGGATACCGACCAGCAGCGCAAGGTCGAAGGCGCGCTGGAAGCGATCCTCGACAGCCTCGCCTGGCTCGGCCTCGATTGGGACGAAGGCCCCGGCATGAACGGCCAACCTGAGCGCGGCGCCTACGGCTCGTACTTCCAGTCGAAGCGCACGCAGCAGGGTCTCTACCGTCAGCACGCTGACTTGCTCGTGTCGAAGGGCGCAGCCTATCGGTGCTACTGCACGACCGTAGAACTCGACCAGATGCGGGAGCGTCAGCGCGCGAAGGGCCTGCCGCCGATGTACGACCGTCGCTGCCGCAACCTCGACGCGGCCGGCCGCGCCGAGCGCGAGGCGAAGGACCTTCCCTGCGTCATCCGCTTCGCCGTCCCGCTCAATCGCGGGGAAACGGCGTTCAATGACCTCATCCGCGGCGACGTCTCGTTCAAGAACGAGGTGCTTGACGACTTCGTGCTGCTCAAGTCCGATGGCTATCCCACCTATCATCTCGCCAACGTCGTCGACGACCACCTCATGGAGATCAGCCATGTCATGCGCGCGGAGGAGTGGGTGCCAAGCACGCCCCGCCATGTGCTTCTCTACAAGGCCTTTGGCTGGGAACCGCCACTCTTCGCGCACCTGCCCATGATTCTCGGCCCCGACCGCTCGAAACTCAGCAAGCGCCACGGGGCGACCGCGCTCACGGAGTACCGTGACCAGGGCTTCCTCGCCGAGGCCATGATGAACTTCCTGGCGCTCCTCGGCTGGTCGCTCGACGACAAGACCGAACTGCTCAAAAAGGACGACCTGGTCAAGCACTTCAGCATCGAGCGCATCCACAAGTCCGCAGCCATCTTCAACATCGAGAAACTCGAATGGATGAACGGCGTCTACATCCGCGAGATGCCCGACGACGTGCTCGCCAAGCGCATCACGCCTTTCCTAAATCGCGACCTGCCTCCCGAGGCGTCGCGTCCCGTCGATGCCGCCCTCGTCGCGCGCATCGTACCGCTCATCAAGGACCGCATCAAACGCCTGGGCCGCACGAGCATCGAAGGCAGCAAGGCTGAGTTCGACGACCCCGCGTCGCTTACCGACTTCTTCTTCGTAGAGGCTGTCAGTCCTAAGGTCGAAGATCTCGTCCAAAAGAAGATGGACCGTGACGGTACGCTCAAGGCTCTCGAAGGGGCGCTGACACGGGTCGAAAGCGTGGCCTCGTGGGAACCGCAGCCGCTCGAAGCCGCCCTGCGGCCCCTGGCCGACGAACTCGGCATCAAGGCGGGCCAACTCTTCGGCACCATCCGCGTTGCCATCACCGGCAAGAGCGTCGCCCCCCCGCTCTTCGAGACGATGACGGTGCTAGGTCGTGACCGGACGGTGACTCGGATGCGGAAAGCGCTGGAATCGCTGTGCGCAGTATAGGAGGCGCAATGCGCCGCGCCGCCTTCGTCTACGACGATAAGGTCTCGCAGCACGTCCTCCGCGAAGCGTCTTCGAGCAATCGCGATTGGTAGAGCCTCGGTACGCCACTGATGGCGAACTGGCCTGGTTCCACTCGCCTGAGTACATCGCTGCGGTGAAGTCCATCAGCGCCGGCGAGCACAAGCACGTCCCCGAGCGCTACAACTTCAGCGATCACGGCGACAACCCCCCATACGATGGCATGTACGAGGCCGCCTGCCTCTCGACTGGCGGCTCGCTAGTCGCCGCGCAACTCGTCGCCGATGGCGAGGCGGACGTCGCCTTCAACGTCGCCGGTGGGCTGCATCACGCCGCGAGGGCAAACGCCTCTGGCTTCTGCATCTTCAACGATCCCGTCATCGCCATCGAGTACCTGCGCCGCCGCGGCCTGCGCCCCATGTACATCGACATCGACTGCCACCACGGCGACGGCGTCCAGGCCGCCTTCTACGACACGCCTGAAGTTATGACCATCTCGATGCACGAGTCAGGAAAATACCTCTTCCCTGGCACCGGCGAGGTGGAGGAACTCGGCAGCGATGGTGGCCGAGGCTACTCAGTTAACGTCCCCCTCGCGCCCTATACGGGTGACGACGTCTTCCGCTGGGCCTTCGACCAGGTCGTGCCGCCGCTTGTCCGCGCGTTCGAGCCCGACGTCATCGTGACGCAACTCGGCATCGATACGCACTTCAACGACCCGGTCACGCACCTGCAACTCACTGTCGAAGGTCATGGCGCCATTGTGAACTCCCTAGGTAATTTGTGCCCCAGGTGGGTCGCCCTCGGCGGTGGCGGCTACGACATCTCCGCCGTCGCCCGTGGCTGGAGCCTCGACTACGGCATCATGATGGGCGTCGATCTGCCTGACGGGATCCCCGCCGCTTACGACAAGCGCTACGGACTGAAACAACTCCGGGATGGCGAGGGGCCGGTCTTCCCAAACGAAGCCGTAGCGCGCACCCACGCCTTCGCCGAGGACTCCGTCTCGAAGGTGCAGCGGCTGATCTTTCCGATACACCATCTGGCATAGCGACGGAAGGCCGCGCCGTCGTCACACGCTGAACAGGAAGTTGATGATGTCGCCATCCTTGACGACGTACGTTTTTCCCTCGAGGCGCAGCAGGCCGCGCTTTTTGGCCTCGACCAGCGTGCCGCAAGCAACCATGTCGTCGTAGGAGACCACCTCGCCACGGATGAAGCCGCGCTCGATGTCCGAGTGGATCTTGCCCGCGGCCTTTACTGCCGGCGTCCCGCTGGCAATCGTCCAGGCCTTGCACTCGTCCGGCCCGACGGTGAAGAACGAGATCAGTCCGAGCACCTCGTACGAGCAGCGAAGCATACGCGCCAGCCCCGACTCGCCAGCCTTCAACGACTCGCGGAACTCGCGCTCCTCGGCCTCGTCCATCTGCCCAAGTTCGGACTCCAACTTGCCCGCGATGACTGCGCCGCGCACGAGCGGCCCCTGCACCTTCAACGCCAGTTCCTTCTCGAGTTTCTCGCCCTCCGCCAACTGGTTCTCGTCGACGTTCAAGACGACGAGCAGCGGCTTGGCCGTGAGGACCTGGTAGTTGGCCAGCAGCGGACGGTCGATCTCAGCGATC
>JACQEE010000285.1 GCA_016200725.1 Chloroflexota bacterium | reverse complement strand
GGAGGCCGGTGAGGGAGAGGAGGCCGAGGTAGGTGTTCTTCGACTCGGCAGGCACGAGGTCGATCACGCGGGTCGGCAAGATGAGCACGGTGAAACTTATGGCGAGGGCTGTCTGCCCAAAGCCATACATCGTCAGCCGGGCGAGGTACCACCCGGTGAACGTCCGCATCCGCCTCCCTATCAGCCCGTGCCACCGCATGATGTACCTGCTACCGTCTCGGACCGCCTTACTTGCCGGTAAACTTCGCCGGCCGCTTCTCAAGAAAGGCCGCCAGGCCTTCTTTGGCGTCCTGCGAGTTGATCAGCCGGAAGAAGGCCTCGATGTCCTTGGGCTGGCTCTCGCTCAGGGGCTTGCCCGCGCCATCGGCGATGCGGCGCTTGATCTCGCGCACCGCGAGCGGCGGCTTCTCGGCGAGTTGCTTCGCGATGGCGATGGCCTTCGCACCAGCCTCGGCATCGGGCGCTGTCGCCGTCGCCACGCCGACGGCCAGCGCCTCCTTCGCGTCCAACTGGCGTCCGGTAAGACACACCTCGAGCGCGCGGCCCCGGCCAATGAGATTCGAGAGGCGCTGCATGCCCCCCCAGCCGGGCAGGATGCCCAGGTTGACTTCCGGCAGCCCGAATCGAGCGCTTTCGGCGAAGACGCGCACATCGCAAGCGAGCGCCAGTTCTGCGCCGCCGCCGAAGGCAAAACCGTTCACGTGCGCGACGACAGCCTTGGGATAACTCTCGAGGCGGTCCCACAGCGCGCTACCTTTTCGGATGTAGTCGACGTTCTGCTCATGTGTGTGCCGGACGAACGTCGCTACGTCGGCTCCTGCCGAGAAGAAGCGCGTTGCCCCGCCCGTGAGCACCACCGCCCGCGCGGCAGCATCGTGCTCGACGTGGTCGAGTGCTCGCGAGATGTCGTCGACCAGCGCCGGGGATAGCGCATTCACCGGCGGGTTCGCCAGCGCGATGATCGCCACCGCGCCGTCGCTCGTGATGTTGAGGAGTTTGAATGGGCCTGTCTTATCTGTCGTCGCCATGAGTGCCTCCGAGGTAGTTCAGCGTACGCGGGCTCGCAACAGGGTGTCAACGACGCGGCGAGGGTGGGCTGGCATGGTAGTTGCCCCGGAACGCGATAATCGACGCTCTTCGTGAAATCCACTACAATCTCTTCAGATTCGCTTCTGGAGGACGATTTTGGCGAGCCGTCGATCGCGGCGCCGTGACAAACGCGAGGCCGAGACCACCAAGCGGCGCGTCGAGGCCAAGCATGGCAGCATGGCAAAGGGCCCGGGCCGCTTCGCACTCTCTACCGACTGGATCGTCGTCGGCATCATTCTTGGCGTTTTTGCCATCGCCGGCATCATCTTCGCTACGCGCCACTTCATCGATAGCGGCGGTTCGTCGGCGCCCGTCTTCAATCAGGTCTTCGACGTCACGGTTGCGTCGGCCAATCCGGAGATTCGCCTGATCGCCGACGAGAGCGGCCTGTACCGCGCTGACACGAAGGACTGGAAGGCGACCAGCATCAAGGGCAAGCCGGTCTATGCCGTCGTGGCCGACCAGGCCAATCCGCGGGTAGCCTACGCCGGCGGCGAGGGCTTCCTCCAGCGCAGCAACGATGCCGGGGCGACGTGGCGTGTCCTAGCCACCAACTTGCCCGCGAACCCGTCCGTCCGTTCGCTGGCTATCGACCCATCGAACTCGGCCAACCTCTGGGCCTTCATCCAAGGGAGCGGCCTCTATCGCAGCATGGACGGCGCGGCCATATGGACCAAGGCTGCCGACATCACCGACGCGACGATCAGCACCATCGCGGTGAAGGCCAACGCTGGGAATACCCTCTTCGCCTTCTCCACGAAGCGCGGCCTCGTCCGCAGCGACGATGGCGGTCAGAACTTCCAGGCCGTCATCGCCCAGGACTTCCCGGCCACGGCAGTCAGCGACGTCCTCACCTATAGCGACGCGCCTGAAACCATCTATGCCATCGCGGGACGTACTATCTACAGGAGCCCAGATGCCGGGGCGAAGTGGTCGGTCTCCAACACCGGCGCCACGACGGCGGACCTCGTCTCCATCGCGTGGGACGCCGCTTCGAAGCGCTTCTTCGCGGCCGATGTGTCCGGCAATCTCTACACGAGCGGCGATGGGAAGAGTTGGGAGTTCCATCAGGGCGCAAGTTCTTAGTCCACACCGCCCGTCGCCTTTGGATAGGTAGACATCATGCGCATACCACGCCGGGCGCTCTTCGCCCTCGCCATCGTTCCTCTCATCGCGCTCTTTGCGCTGCTCATCTGGGCGATCACCCGCGATTCGTCCAACCCGACAGGCTTCTCCACGATAACCAACGCGGGCGACGCGAAGGTGATCCAGCCCATCCCCGCGGACTTCACGCTTCCCTTGTACAGCGGCGGCTCCGTCCGCCTCAGCGACCTGAAGGGCAAGGTGGTGATGGTGGACTTCTGGGCCTCTTGGTGCGATCCGTGCCGCCAGGAGGCTGGCGAGGTAGAAGCCGCGTGGCAGAAGTACAAAGACAAGGGAGTCGTCTTCATCGGTATCGCCACGCGCGACAAGTCGGCGGATACGCAGGCGTTCATTCAGCAATTCGCGCCGACGTATCCGATAGGCGCTGACCCTGCTGCGACCATCGCTGTTTCGTACGGCGTCACCGGCATCCCCGAGAAGTACTTCATCGGCAAAGATGGCCGTATCGCGAAGAAACTGGCCGGCCCGATGACGGTCGCGCGCCTCTCCCCTGTCCTCGACGCACTCCTCGCCGCACCCGCGCCAGTGCAGTAGCCATCCCGGACCGGCTGCATTCCCGGCGGTAACAAAAAAGCCCTCATATACGAGGGCTTTTGCTTACAATGAACCAGACTCGATCAGTTGCGCGACTTAGCGTTCCCCGGGTTCACCATGATCCGCGGCGCCACCTGCAGCCCGACGACCACTTCCCTGCCGTTCACATCCATCGTCATAGTGCCCTTGTACGGCGCGATGTCAGTCACGGTCATCTGCGCGCCGCGGACGACGCCGCTGCTCACGAGGTACTTCACCAGCCGCGGGTCGTCTTCAGGGATGCGCTCTACCGTCACACGCTCGCCCGGCTTGACCTTGTCGAGGCGCATCGCGTTCGGCGGCGGCTCATACCCGCTGCCAGGAATCGGATGGCCGAAGGGGCAGGTCACCGGGTTGCCGAGTCGCTCGGCGAGGCACGCCTCTACGTCAGGAGAAATCGCGTGCTCAAGGCGGTGCGCCTCGGCGTGGACCTTGTGCAGTTCCATCCCGAGCATATCGACGAGCAGCCGCTCCGCCAACTGGTGGCGCCGCATGATCGCCTTGGCGTGCTTGAGGCCCTTGTCGGTGAACTCGATCTCTTTGTTCTGGCGGATGTCGAGGAGGCCATCGCGCTTCATGCGGCGCACCATGCCAGCCACCGACGGCAAGGACGTGCCTAGATGCTCGGTGGCTGGCGACGTGGCGAGTTGATCGGCGAGCCGGGTCATGGTCGCCACGCCGGCCTCCTCCTTGAGCATGTACAGGCTCATGAGGTAGTTCTCGGCAAGCGGCGATACGTCGGCTGCCATCAGCCGCTTGTCCTGCTGTTTTCGCTTCGCTGCCATAACCATGCCTATCGATAGCCCCCGTCACCATCGCCTACGTAAGGATAGCAAAGCGGACAATGCGCTGGGGAAACGGCGGGAAACAGGAAATGCCCCGATAGAATCAGGGACCCTGAGTACTATCTGAGCCAAACCTTACGCGGGTATCGCGGCCTTCACCGTCTCGACGACCTTGGCGAACGCCTGCGGGTCGCGAACGGCCATGTCGGCGAGCATCTTGCGATTGAGTCCGAGGCTCGCCACCTTGAGCCCGGCCATGAACTGGCTGTAGTTGAGTTCGTATGGTCGCACAGCCGCATTGATGCGCGTGATCCACAGCCTCCGCATGTCGCGCTTCTTCTCGCGGCGCCCGCGGTAGGCGTAAGAGTATGCCTTCAGCATGGCCTCGTGGGCGCGGCGGTAGAGCGTGTGCTTCGAAGCGCGCTGTCCCTTCATCGCCTTGAGGACTTTTTTGTGGCGCGCTCGCGCCGGTACGCCGCGTTTCACTCTGGGCATGACAGTTCTCCGTGTCTTTTCTTCCCTCGCCCGTCGCGGGAGAGGGTGTTAGGGTGAGGGGCCCTTACGAGTAGGGCAGCAGCGCCTTCAGGCGCTTCTGGTCGACGTGAGCAACCACGAGTTTGTTGTCGTACAGCCGTTTGGCCGTGTTGCGGCGATTCCGGCGGAAGTGCGTCTTCCCGATCTTCGTCCGCATCACTTTGCCTCGGCCCGAGATGCTGAGCCGGGACTTGGCGCCCTTGTGTGTCTTAAGCTTTGGCACTGGTCTTCTCCTGTGTCTTCGCCGGCGCAGCGGTCTCCGCCTTGCCGTCTCCGCCCGGTCGCTTGCTGCCCCCCGGCAGCGGCGCCAGGATCATCGTCATCATGCGCCCTTCGAGCGCCGGGGCCTTCTCCAACTTTGCGCTTTCGGCGAGGGACTCCGCCACACGGCGAAGCAGGCCGATCGCCAGTTCCGGGTGCGTGATCTCGCGGCCTCGGAACAACACCGACAGTTTTACTTTGTGGCCTTCATCCAGGAATTCGCGGATCCGCTTGGACTTGTACGCGATGTCGTGCTGGTCGATGCGCGGGCGCATCCGCACTTCGCGCAACTCCACGTTCTTCTGCTGCTTCCTCGACTCCCGCTCCTTCT
>JACQEE010000278.1 GCA_016200725.1 Chloroflexota bacterium | reverse complement strand
CTGCCGACTTCTTCCCGACGCTCACGCCGTTCAAGGACGGCTTCTTCGTGTTGAGCCTCCCTGGTGTGCTCGAGCGTGTGAACACCGCCGATACCGTGACCGAATGGGGACCGAACGAAGTCTGGCTGCAGACTGGCCTCGATGGCCCGCGACGCGATGCGTTGCTCGCGAACCTCAAGTCGCAGAACGGCATCACCGTGATCGACCGGCAGGCGCTCGAGACGACCTACCGCTCCGACCCGCTCATAGCCGCCGGGTGGCGTGGCATCCTCGCCATGGCCTTTGGCGCCGTGGTCTTCGTGACGCTGCTTGGCTTCGCGATCTACTCCTACGTGCAAGCCCAGCGACGGCGGGCGCAGTTCGCACTGCTGCGAGGCATGGGTCTGTCCACGCCCGGCCTCGTGGGCATCGTTGCGCTGGAGCAGACGGTGATCATCGTCGTCGGCCTCGGGCTGGGCTCGTGGATGGGCTATCAGTTGACCAGTCTGCTCATGCCATTCCTTGGCCTCACCGAGGAGGGGACGAAGGTGTTGCCGCCATACGCGGCCAGCATCAATTGGCCTGCTATAATCGCAACCTATGCCGTGATTGCTGGCGTCTATCTGGTGACCACCCTCGCTCTCGCCGGCTTCTTCGCCCGCTTCGCTATTCAGCGCGCTTTGCGCTTTGGAGAAATGTGATGCAGTGGCAGCGGCCAGGCTCGAAGCCACCAAGCCCGTCTGAACCGTACATCGTCTGCGAAGACTTGTTCAAGATTCATAAGGTGGCTGACCTCGAGGTCGTGGCTCTGCGCGGCCTCGATCTGCGGGTCGACCGCGGCGAGGTGATGGCCATCGTTGGCCCGAGCGGCAGCGGCAAGAGCACGCTGTTGCACATCCTGGCCGGCTACGATCTTCCCTCCGCGGGCCGCGTCGCCGTCGATGGCAAGAACCTGCTCAAGATGTCGCAGGGCGATCTCGTCGAGTATCGCCGCCACGGCATCGGCTACGTCTGGCAGCAGGTGAGCCGCAACCTTATCGACTACCTGACGACACGCCAGAACGTCGAGATGCCGATGCTGCTCGCGGCGACGCAGAAAGATGAGCGGCGCAAGCGCGCGACGGAGTTGATCGAGTTTGTCGGCCTAGCGCATCGCATCGACACGACCGTCGACAAGTTGTCCGGCGGCGAGCAGCAGCGCGTCGACATCGCGACATCGCTCGCCAACAACCCGCCGCTGCTGCTCGCTGACGAGCCGACCGGAGAACTGGATAACAAGACATCGCAGGAAATCCTCGACCTGCTGCGCCAGGTCAATCGGACCTACTCGGCGACTGTGGTCATCGTGACGCACGACCCGCACGTCGCTAAGCAGGTCGACCGCGTCGTAGCGATTTCGGACGGCAAGACGAGCACTGAAGTCGTGCGTCGCACTCCGTTCATGCGTCCAGGTGTTGCCGAAGAAGTCGACGAGGAGTTGTCCATCGTAGATGCGACGGGCCGCCTCCAGGTGCCGAAGGAAATGCTGGAGAAACTTGGCGCGGGCGAGCGCGTGCGCGTCACGATGGAAGAAGACCGCGTGGTGCTGCGGTCAGAGCGGCGATGGACCAAGCGCTAGCCGACACCGTCGTCGCGGCGCGCGGCGTCTGGCGGTCCTTCCCCTCGGGGGGCGCCGAAGTCCATGCGGTGCGCGACGTCTCGATGGAGGCCTACCCCGGAGAATTGGTTGCCCTGCTGGGCCGGTCTGGCTCCGGCAAGACGACGCTGCTCAACCTGCTGGGCGGTCTCGATACGCCGACACAGGGCGCCGTGTACATCCTAGGGCAAGACCTCGCGTCGCTTGCGCCTGGCGAAGTGACCGACCTGCGCCGCCACAAACTCGGCTTTGTCTTCCAGTCCTTCGGCCTGCTGCCGCTACTCTCGGCGCAGGAGAACGTCGAGTTGCCGCTGCGCATCGCCAGCGCTCCTGCGAAGGACCGTGAACGCCGCGCGCGCGAGGCGCTTGAGACGGTTGGCCTCGCCCACCGGATGAAGCACCGGCCATATGAACTATCGGGAGGCGAGCAGCAGCGCGTCGCCATCGCCCGTGCGCTCGTCAACAAGCCGCCGCTCATCCTCGCCGACGAGCCGACGGCGGAGTTGGACTCGGCTACGGCTAAGACGATCTTCGCTCTGCTGTTGCAGATCGTCGATCAGGAACGCACGGCAGTCGTCGTAGCCACGCATGACCGGAACGTGCTCGAGGCGGCGCACCGCGTGCTGCGCCTCGAGGATGGAGCACTCGTCGCCGATTAGGGTCAGCTGCGCTATTCGCCGCGACGAACGACGTTGACGGGGTTCATGCGCCAGAACGTGCGCTTGATGAGCGCCGAGCGCACCTTCCGCCACGATTGCTCGACGCGCTCGCGGTCGCCGGGCGAAAGTCCCTTGCCGTAGCGCGCTTTCGCATAGCCATCGGCAACGGCGGCGACTTCGCCGTGCCTCAGTTGTGTCGCCCGAGCGAGGGCGGACGCATACTCGTTCGGTGTCTGCTGTGGGTTGGGCCCTGCCCATGCGAGCCGGCCCAAGCGCGTCATGCGCTCGTACACCCCTGCTTCGTAAGACAGGCCCAGGAAGTTCGATTGCCATATCAGGAACACGATCGCGTATATCGTGGCCAGGAGCCCGATCAGCGCGCCGATCGCGAGGGCGATCTTGGTCAGGATCGAAATGAAGAGGTGAGCGACGCTGTCGTCCGGTTTGGGCAGCACGAATTGGTCCGTCGTTGGCGGCGGCACATTGAGCAGGTCGAAGAGCTCCTCGTCGGATATGCCGCCGCCGCTGGAGCCTGAGGCGTTCTCCTCGTTGGGTGCGAGCGGTAACGGCAGGCCTCGAGGGATCGGCTTGTAACTCGGCGAAGGTTCGAAGATGACCCAACCGTACGAAGGGAAGTAGACCTCCGGCCAGCTGTGCGCGTCGGAGAGTTTGACGTTGAACGAACTGGTCTCCTGGTCGAACTCGCCGAGGGCGTAGCCGCTCGCGACCCGCGCAGGAACGCCTGCCGCGCGCAGCAAGACCACCATCGCCGAGGCGAAGTAGTCACTGTTGCCGGCTTTCTGGATGAAGAGGAAATAATCGACCGCATCCGCGTTCAGCGGCGGCGCGGCGATGTTGTACGTCTCGGTGTATCCGCGGAGATACGTGTCGATTGCGATGGCCCTGTCGTAGGGATTCCGGATATTGGCAGTGATCGTGCGCGCCAGGTCCTTCACCCGCGGCGGCAGGCCATCGG
>JACQEE010000277.1 GCA_016200725.1 Chloroflexota bacterium | reverse complement strand
GGTCACTGTGCCACAGCCTGTCACCCGCGCCGCTGGTCACACGCCAACGCTCATCGCCTCGTTTCTGCATTTCGATCTCAGCTTCATGCTGTGGGTCCTGCTCGGCGCCTTAGGTATCCATATCGCCGAAAGCCTGCATCTCGATTCGTTCGAAAAAGGAGTCATGGTTGCGGTCCCTATCTTGAGCGGCTCGCTCTTGCGGCTGCCGTTAGGTGTGCTAGGCGATCGGATTGGCGGCAAACGGGTGGGCATGGCGATGCTTCTGTTTCTCTTCGTACCCCTGACCATTGGTTGGCAGGCTGGCAATAGTCTCTCCGCGATGATGGGGATCGGCCTATTGCTCGGCACAGCGGGAGCGTCTTTTGCAGTGGCTCTACCCTTGGCAAGCCGCTGGTACCCCCCGGAGCGGCAGGGCTTAGTGATGGGCATCGCGGCCGCCGGCAACAGTGGGACGGTGATTGCAAACCTTGCCGCCCCGCGGCTGGCTAGTCTGATGGGCTGGCACAACGTGCTGGCGGTGGCGATGATTCCACTGTTTATCGTCCTGATAGCGTTCATCATGATGGCGAAGGACCGCCCAAGCCCGGGGCAGCACAAGCCAGTCAGGGCGTATTTGGAGACCCTCAAGCCGAGAGACATCTGGTGGCTGTCCTTTGTCTATTGCGTAACCTTTGGAGGCTACGTGGGGCTTGGCAGCTTTCTGCCAATCTTCTTGCGCGACCAGTATGGTGTGAGCGCCACAAAAGCGGGCTACCTGACGGCCCTGGTCGCGTTTTCCGGCAGTAGCATTCGGCCGATCGGCGGCCTGCTCGCTGACAAGTTCGGCGGCACCGCATTGCTATCGTTGGTCCTCATCGGTGTCGGCGCGATGTATGTGCTCGTCGCGCAGCTTCCATCGCTTCCGCTGATGGTGGGGCTTCTTGTAGTCACCGTAAGCCTCCTGGGGCTTGGCAATGGCGCGGTCTTCCAGCTCGTGCCGCTGCGGTTCCCCCGCGACGTAGGCGTCGCGACTGGACTCGTTGGCGCCATAGGTGGACTGGGTGGCTTCCTGCTCCCCATATGCCTAGGCAGTATCAAGGGGACCAGCGGGTCGTTTGGCAATGGATTCCTCGTGCTCGGGTTCGTCACGCTCGGAGCGCTGACCTTGGTGCGTATCCTCATCTCTTTGCAGGTTGGCTGGAGGACATCGTGGCGCGGCTCCCGTGAGCCGGCCGCCTAGCCGCCTTCGACTTCCTATGACTCAACTCATACTTCGGCAGGTTACCTTGTCTTGTCTACTCCCCGAATCCTAGTTCAAACGCCAGGGGATTTTTCTGGGATGGTCCGGCCTGAAAACACAGGAGGGTCGTCGTACGCATCAGCTTAGGAAAACCCCAGAGCAGGTGGTTTCTGCACTGCGACAAGCGGAGACCGATACGCCCACCAGTCTGCGACGCCCGTGGCTACCCCATCCGCGCCCGCCTTCGCCGAATCGTCAGACCTCAGTCTCGCTGTGCTAAAGACTTTGCTTGGCCTCCAGACGCCTCATACTTGCCGAGTGCCCGATAATACTGGTGAGTTGCTCGCTCTAGCAGCATTAGGCCCAACCGCGGAAATGGAATAGGGGGTTCTGAACCATGTCATCCTACGCGTTCTTCGTACCTGTCCTCCCTGGTAAGGCCGTCACTATCAAGGGCTATCTTCAAGAGCTGCGCAGCGCCCGGAGCGCGCTTCGGCATCACGCGGGAGGCGGCATGGCTTCACCAGACCCCCCACGGCGATTTCGTCGTCGTCTACATGGAGGCACGCAACGTTGAGCGTGTACTCGGTGACTTCATGAAGTCGCCCCACCCCTTTGACCGATGGTTCAGAGAGAAGATTCTGGTCGAGTGCCATGGGATGAGTCTGGACGATCCGCCACCTCCAATGGGCGAGCAATTAGTGAACCATACCGCGCCGGTTGCGCGCCCGAAGGCCAAGTCTGCGAAGCGACTCTCCGCCAAGGCCGGCAGGGCCAAACGACCGGCCGCTAAACGAAAGGGCCGTACCGCGCGCCGGAAGTCGCGGCGCCGCTAACCAAGTGGCACTCGCTACCTTAGCCTTAAGAATCCTGCGTGCACCTGGGTTCGACGGACCTGCACGAGCACTAGGCTTCATGCGTGCCGTGTCGCCACGACCACGGTGGCTTGAGCCCGGTCAGTTCTCTCACCGGCTATAGACACGCCTCGGACTTCCGCTGGCCTGAGCACCCTAAGAAGTCTCGCAGCGTTTGGGTCAAGATCAAGGAGCGAGACGCTCGGGGACTGTCAATCTCTCGCGAATCACGTCTCATCGATTGACCGCGTATCATCGCATGCGGCACCATTCCTGAAACTTCTCGCATTGGGACAATTGTCTGACGTCTCGCACACGGAGGAAGACGTGAAGATTGGGTCTCGCCTGAACTGGCTCACGCTAGGAACACTTCTCGGTATCATCGCGATGGTCGCCGCGGCCTGCGGCGGAGGCAGCAGTTCGACGCCGACTGCCGCTCCGACTCAGCCCGTTACCCAAGCGCCGACCGCAATCGCGACGCCGCGCCCAACGCCGACACCTGTCCCACCTTCACCGACGCCAACGCCAGAGCAGCCACGCACAGGCGGCATCCTTCGCTGGGCCATGCCCCGCGATCTCCCCGGCACCCTCGATATGCACCTCGTACGCGACGCCAACCTCTGGCAAGTCATGCCTCCAGCGCTCAACTGGCTCATCAACACGTCATCCGCCAAAGGGCTGCTGCCTGATCTCGCAACGCAGTGGTCAACCAGTCAGGATGGCAAGACGCTGACGATGAAGTTGGTCGGCAACGCGAAGTGGCACGATGGCCCTGCCGTCACCGCCGACGACGTTGTTGCCTCGATCCAACGCCTGGCCTTTGGCGATGAGGGTGCCAAAGGCCCCTACCGCTCGAATTTCTCTCGACTGCAGACGGTTACGGCGCCTGACCCCACCACCGTCCAGTTCACTCTGTTGCAGCCGAGCGCGTCTTTCCTTGCCTTCTTGGGCACCATCGGCGTCGCGATCTATCCGAAGGCCCATCCCGTTGTCACCTATAAGCCGGCATCACCAGCCTCGCTCGTAGGGAGCGGCCCCTTCGTCATGAAGACGATCGAGTCGGGCATAAAGACGACGCTCGCGCGCAATCCGAACTACTTCAAGAAAGACGATGCCGGCCGTCAGTTGCCGTACCTCGACGGGCTGGAGATCTACGTCATCCCTGACGCGGCGACGCAGTACAACCTCTTCAAACTCGGCCAGATCGACATGACGAGCCCGGCGGAGCCAGACGCACTCGCGCCGCACTACGGCGACGTGGCCAAGGACATACCTGGCACCCAGTTCCTCCTGCCGCATTTCCCGGTGGTCTTCATGGCCATCAACGCCGACGTTGCTCCATGGAGCAACGTGCAGGTACGGCAAGCGCTCAGCCTGGCGCTCGATCGACAGGCATTCATGACAGCGCTCAACGAAGGCCGTGGTGTCATTCGCGGCTTCTCGACCCCTGGCACACAATTCGCAGTCCCTGACAAAGAACTCTCCACGTGGCCTGGCTACAACCCCACGACGAAGAAGCAGGACATCGAGAAGGCGAAGCAGTTACTCCAGGCTGCTGGCGTAACCGTCGCGCAACTCAAGACGGCTGTGCCTGTGCGCGACATCTACCAGAAGTCAGCCGAGATCGCGGTGGCGCTCCTCAAGGAGGCCCTCGGCGTCGATTGGACTATCGACGTGGTGGACACTGCTCGCGGCGCGCAAGCGCAGAGCGACCGCCTCTTCAACGTCACGATTGGCCAGACGGCAGGCGCCATGCCTGACCCCTCCGCCGAGATGGACCCCTTCGTGCGTACGAAGGGCAGTCTGAACTACGGCAGGTTCACCGATCCGGCGGTTGATGCAAGCCTCGACGAACTCGACCGCACGCTCGACAGTGCAAAGCGCATCGATCTCAGCCGCGGTCTGGAAAAAGACCTGCTGGTCAACAAAGCCTGGTGGATCATCGCCGGTTCCAACCCGCGCGGCATGGGCTGGCGCTCGTGGGTGAAGAACTTCCCGACCTACCAGATCAACCAGGAGATCGAGTACCGGCGCGCCGAAGCGATCTGGATGACGCCGCGCGGCTAAGGTGGGGAGTGACGAGATTGCGGAAGGTCTTTACTAGACTGTCGATGCGGTCTAGGCTGAAGCGCCGTGCCAACATACGAGACCATCCTCTACGAGAAGCGCGACGGCGTGGCGTGCATCGCGCTCAATCGCCCCGAGCGCCTCAACGCCGTCAACCGGCCGATGAAGGTCGAGCTGCGCCAAGCGTGGCAAGACGTAAACACTGATCGGGATGTCCGCGTCGTCATCCTCACCGGCACTGGTACACGAGCATTTTGCGCGGGCGCCGACCTCAAGCAGGCCGCGGCGCAAGGATTTGAGCCTGGGCAGAAGTCCTGGGTCACACCTATCGACTGCGGCGTGCGCAAGCCCATCGTCTGCGCCGTCAACGGCGTCTGTTCAGGCGGCGCCATCGGCTTCGTGGCCGACAGCGATCTCGTCATCTGCGCTGAGAACGCCTACTTCAAAGATGGCCGCGTCAGCAACGGCGTCGTCTCCGTCGTCGGCACCACTCGACTGACGCGACGCATTCCACTACAGGCCGTGCTTCGACTTGCGCTGCTGGGCAAACATGGACAGATCACCTCGCAACAAGCCCTCGCACTCGGCCTCGTCGGCGAAGTCGTGCCATCCGAGCAGTTGATGGAGACTGCGTGGCGTCTCGCGCTGGCGATCGCCGAAAACTCACCCGCAGCCGTCATGGCAACGAAGGCGGCTATCTGGGATACGCTCAACTCCGGCCTCGACGCGGCGGTCGAGCAGAGCTGGCGGGCGATCGCCGCCTATCGCGGGCACCCCGACATCACCGAGGGTCCTCGCGCCTTCGCCGAGCACCGCAAGCCTCAGTGGCAGCCCCCGGCCTGACCCATGCCAGGGCCCCTGCACGACGTCAACGTCCTCGACCTGACCTGGCACGTCGCCGGTCCGTACTGCACCAAACTCTTCGCCGACTACGGCGCTAAGGTCACCAAGATCGAGCGCCCCGGCACCGGCGACCCCGCGCGCAGCATCGGCCCCTTCTTCCACGACAAGCCCCACGTCGAGCACAGTGCGCTCTTCCTGCACCTCAACACCAACAAGCGCAGCGTCACCCTCGACCTGCAGTCCACCAATGGCCTGCGGCTCGTGAAGCGACTCGTCGAGAAGGCCGATGTCCTCGCGGAGAGTTTCAGGCCTGGCGTCATGGAGCGGTTGGGCCTCGGTTACGAAGTACTCCGGCGCCTCAACCCGCGCCTGGTCTTCCTTTCGATCAGCAGTTTCGGGCAGACGGGGCCGTACCAAGACTTCGAGTCGTCGGAACTTACGCTCTTCGCCATGAGCGGCGCGATGATTGGCGAAGGCGCTCGCGATCGCGAGCCGCTGAAATACGCAGGGTGGCAGGCGCTCT
>JACQEE010000274.1 GCA_016200725.1 Chloroflexota bacterium | reverse complement strand
TGAAGGCGAAGGGGAAGAAGGTCATCTTCGACGCCGAGCACTTCTTCGACGGCTACAAAGCCAATCCCGACTACGCCCTGCAAACGATCAAGGTCGCGGCCAAGGCCGGGGCGCAGTGCATCGTGCTCTGCGAGACGAACGGCGGCGCGCTTCCCAACAACGTGCAGGAGACCGTCGCAGCAGTCAAGCACGCGATGCCCAACGTGGCCCTCGGCATCCACACGCACAACGACGGCGACCTCGCGGTGGCGAACGCGCTCGCGGCGGTCGAGGCCGGCGTCACACAAGTGCAAGGGACGATCAACGGCATCGGCGAGCGCTGCGGCAACGCGAACCTGATCTCCATCATCGCCAACCTCAAACTCAAGTTGGGCATCGACTGCGTCACGGATGGCCAACTGCGACGCCTCAAAGAAGTGGCGAACTACGTCAGCGAGACGGCGAACCGTCCCCCGAATCCCTTCCAGCCGTTCATCGGTGACAGCGCCTTCAGCCACAAGGGCGGAATGCATGCCTCAGCTGTCGCCAAGCTCGAGCAGAGTTACCAGCACATCGAGCCGGACAAGGTCGGCAACACCAAGCGCGTCACCGTCTCCGAACTGTCCGGGCGCAGCAACGTGATTGCCAAGGCCAAGGAACTGGGCATCGACATCTCCAAGGACAAAGACATCGCCAAGAAGGTCGTCGAGAACGTGAAGTTGCTGGAAAGCCGCGGCTTCACCTTCGAAGGCGCCGAGGCCTCGTTTGAGTTGCTGCTGCGGCGAAGCCTGCGCGGCTACAAGCAGCCGTTCGATCTCGTCGATTTCATGGTCCTCGTCGAACGCCGCCGCCGCACGTCGAGCAAGAACAGCGCGGGCGACAGCCTCGCCGAGGCGATGGTGAAGGTGTCGGTCGACGGCATCATCAAGCACACGGCGGCCGAGGGCGACGGCCCGGTGAACGCCCTCGACGAGGCGCTGCGCCGCGCGCTCGTGGAGTTCTACCCGCGCCTACGCCAGATCAAGTTGACCGACTACAAGGTGCGCATCATCGACGAGACGCGCGGCACCGAAGCAGCCGTCCGCGTGCTGATCGACTCGACCGACGGCGAGCACCGTTGGACCACGGTTGGCTCATCGCCGAACATCATCGACGCCTCATGGATGGCGCTCGCCGACAGCCTCGAATACTGGCTGCTCAAGTACGGCGCAACCCCCGAGCGCGCGGTCGCAAAGCGGTAGACCGCTTCCAAGAATCGCTTCTTCCAGTCGCGCCCAAGGACTACCGCCGCAGCGCTTCGATGGGATCGAGCCGCGAGGCGCGGATCGCGGGGTACATGCCGAAGAAGAGGCCGACGCCTGCCGCGACGCACACGGCAAGAACGGCAATCGTCGGCGAAATCAGCGTGTAGATCTGCGTGCCGCTGATGGTCAGGTGGGCGAGCAGTTTGGAAGCGCCGTAGCCCGCCCCCAGGCCAATGCCGCCGCCGCCAAGGCTGAGTAAGGTCGCCTCTGTCAAGAACTGCGTCAGGATGTCACGCCGCTTGGCGCCCACGGCCTTGCGGATGCCAATCTCGCGAGTGCGCTCAGTGACCGAAACGAGCATGATGTTCATGATGCCGATGCCGCCGACGAAGAGGGACGTGCCAGCCGTGGCGCCGAGCAGGATCGTGAGCACATTGGTAACGCTGGTACGCGCAGCCACGAGATCATCCTGGGTGGTGATCACGAAATCGTCCGTCACAGCGATATTATGGCGCTCGCGCAGGAGACTAGCGATCTGGTCCTTGGCCCTCGCCATGGCATCGCCGCTCGAATTCGACTGTGCGGTGATCAGATCGACTAGGCTGCTGCCGTTTGCGCTCCTGTTGCGCTGCAGCCTGGTCTGCACAGTGGTGATCGGTGCAATGATGGCGTCGTCCTGGAGACCTTGGGCCGTTCCACCCTTGGCTTGCAGAACGCCGACCACCTTGAACGTTACGGCGTTCATCACAACGCTCTGGCCGATCGGATCGCTATCAGGGAACAGCGTCTGCGCAACATTGGCGCCGATGACGATCACCGAGGACTTGCTGGTGACATCCTGGTCGCTGACGAAGCGGCCGTCGGCCACGATAAACCCGCGAACATCGGAGTAGGACGGGGTCACGCCGATGACGCGGCCCCGGGTGTTCTGACCGCCGGCCCGGGCCTGGGCTACAGTGTTTACCTCCGGAGCAACGTTGACCACATCCGGGACCTGCGTGGGGTCGCCTATTGCGTTGGCGTCCTGAATGGTGAGCGTCTGACCGCTGCCGACCGCCTGGCGGACGCCGCTCACGGTCGGAGCGCCCGGCCGTATGAAGATCAGATTGGTGCCGATGCTCTGGATCTGCGCCTGGATGGCGGCGCTGCTCCCGTTGCCGATGGACATCACCGCGATGACTGCGCCCACGCCGATCACAACGCCCAGTAATGTCAGGAAGGCTCGGAGTTTGTTGTCCACCAGGGCCGCGATGGCGATACGGGCGCTGTCCCACGGCTTCATCCTGCACCCCCTTGAGCCTCATCGCGGACGACCAGCCCATCGCGGATGGCGATGATGCGCTTGGCAGCGGCGGCAACTTCCATATCGTGGGTGACCAGGATGATGGTGATGCCGTCCCGCGTGT
>JACQEE010000273.1 GCA_016200725.1 Chloroflexota bacterium | reverse complement strand
TGCGCATCTCTGTGATCTTGCCTTCGTGGAGGACGACGCCGCCTATCAGCTGCACGTCGTAGTGGCGCAGGCCGGTCGTGCGGCGCGACGCCTCGCGGACGGCAGCGAAGGCTTCCGGCAGCAAGTCGTCGATCGTCTCGCCCTCTTTGAGGCGCTGGCGGAACTCAGCCGTCATCCCGGCAAGTTCTTCGAGGGGCATCTTCTCGCATTCAGGCTCCAGCTCGTTGATCTCTTCAACCAGCGGCTGGACCTTTTTGACTTCGCGCTCGTTCGGATCGCCGAACAGTTTCTTGAGCATCGCATACCTTTCGCGCGGGCTTTCTCGAAGGCGCCGTTCTCAAGCGAGGGGAGAGTCTACTGAAGGAGGCAGCCATCGAGAAGTGCCAGCATCATTATATCAACGTATACGGACGGGAGCCCTTTCTGGAGCACCGGCAAGGTCTTCCGTCACGACCGATGCGGCGTGCCAGCGACCTTGGCTTAGTTGGTCACGCCATGCTCCTTTGCCCTGGCCATGTTGGCCAGCGCGGACGAAGTGACGGAGACGCAGAATGGCACACAGGCGGTCAGGATGAGTTTCAAGAAGAACACCACGTCAAAATGATGATGGACGATCTTGCCCCACTGGTTGATGACCGTGAGGATAGGGGCAACGATGGCAGCAACCTTGACTCCCCGAAGCACCGTGGGCCGCTCCAGGGCGAAGCGCAGGAATGCGCGCACTTTGGACTCCCGCCGCTCGCCCGATACTCCGCTCATAGTGAAGCCTACACGCTCAACGGGTTCATCGCTTTCGGCCCCGGGAGCAGCAGGCGCATGTCGTAATCGGTGCGTACTTGCGGCGCGGAGGTTTGCCAGCCGATGCGCCGCGAGTCGCCCACGCGACGGCCCATGCCCGTGGCGTGCGTTGCCCAGTCCTTGATCGCGAGCAGGATGAGCACATCGTTGGCGCAGTGCATCATGCTCCAGATGCCGACCAACTCGCGACCCGCGGCGCGCGTCGCGGGCAAGAACTTGTCGATGTAATGGTCGATGTACTCCTGGCGTTTGCCGGGCAGCACGCGGATGTACTCGTGCATGAAGAGACCCGCCTTCAGCCCCATCTTCGTCAGTGAGGCCAGCGACGGCGATCGAGAGTCCGGTTCCAGAGTGATCGAGTCGCCGCCGACGCGCAGTTTCCACGCCGGGTCGGCCCACGACGCGATGCCCACATGGCCTGCGAGTTGGTCCATCACACGGCAGTAGTGCTGCCAATGGTCGAACTCCCATAGGAAGTAGACCTCGTGCCACTTGCCCATCGCTCCAGTGGAGCGCCACGCGCCAACACATCGCGGGAGGCCTTTAGCGTGCGACCACCCGCGCTCCACCTCGGCGAGGTAGCGCTCGGCCTGGCCGGGAACGACGTCGATGCGCTCTTGAAGGTAGACATGCACGGCAGCGCCTCCTGTGGCGGAGGGATCGGGGAGCGGACGGGGCTAGGTGAACAACGCGCCGACGGACTCGCCCTCGTGGATGCGCCGGATGGCCTCGCCAAAGAGCGGCGCGACGGAGAGCACGGTGACCTTGTGGTCGCGCTTGTCGGTGGGAACCGGCACCGTGTCGGTGAGGACGACTTCCTTGATGGGCGACTCGCGGAGGCGCTGCGGCGCTGGGCCGGAGAGGATGCCGTGCGTCGCGCAGGAGTAGATCTCGCGCACGCCCTGCGCCTTGAGCGCCTTCGCGGCGGATACCAGCGAGCCTGCGGTATCGATCTCATCGTCGAAGGTGAGCGCGGTCATGCCATTCACGTCGCCGATGACGTTGAGACTTTCCGGGAGGCCTTCGACACGGCGCTTCTCGATGATGGCGAGCGGACTGTTGAGGCGCTCGGCCAGGTCGCGGGCGCGCTTCGAGATGCCGATGTCGGTGGCGACGACGACCAATTTGTCGAGCGCCTTCTCCTCAAAGTAGCGCGTGAGTAGCGTCAACGCGGTCAGTTCGTCCACCGGGATGTTGAAGAAGCCCTGGATCTGCCCCGCGTGAAGGTCCATCGTGAGGAGGCGGTCGGCGCCTGCGGTGGTGATGAGATCGGCGAGGAGGCGAGCCGTGATCGGGACGCGCGGCTGATCCTTCTTATCCGTCCGCCCATACCCATAGTAGGGCAGTACTGCGGTGATGCGGCCGGCGGATGCGCGCTTCGCCGCATCGATCATGATCAGCATCTCCATGATGCTGGTGTTCACCGGGGTCGAGATCGGCTGCACTACGAAGACGTCGCGCTGGCGGACGTTCTCCTTAATGCGCACGAAGATGTTCTCATTGCTGAACTGGAAGACGTCCGTCGGCGTCAGAGGAATCTTGAGATAGTCGCAGATGGCCTGCGCGAGCGGGCGGTTCGCGTTTCCGGTGAGGACGCGGGCCTCGCCATTCAATCTTGGGTATTCATTCTTCATCGGCTATTTCCCCTGGTACTTGGGAGCGCGCTTCTCTCGGAAGGCCGCCGTTCCTTCCCTATGGTCTTGGGAAGTCAGCGTGATCGTCTCGCTGGCGGCGGCGAACTTCATCGCGGTCTCAAGGTCGATCTCCAGCCCCTTGTACAGATTGAGTTTGGCCAGGCGCAGGGCGATTGGCGGGCCGTTGGCGATCTTCCGCGCCAGCTCCATGGTAGCGCTTTCGAGTTGGTCCTGCGGCACCAACTTATTGAGCATGCCGATGCGATGGGCCTCGTCGGCCTCGAGGAAGTCGCCGGTGAACATAAACTCCGCGGCTTTGGGCACGCCCATGACGCGCGGGTAGAGCCACGCGCCACCCCATCCGGGAAAGAGGCCGATGCGGATGTACGCCGACATGAAGCGCGTCTTATCGCAACCGGTGCGGATGTCGCAGGCGCAGGCGATGTCCATCCCGGCGCCCGAGGCGATGCCGTTCACCATCGCGATGGTAGGCTTTTCCATGCGCTGGATGCCCAGGACGATTTCCTGGGCATGGGCGAAGTTGCGGCGGATGTCGTCGATGACTTCGGACTGGTAGCCGGTGCCGGTCCTGGCTCCGCCTAGGCCGGAGACGTCGCCGCCGGAGCAGAAGGCCCGGCCGTTGCCCGTCAGGATGACGACGTTGACGCTGTCGTCTTTGGCGACGTCGTGGATGGCTTCGATGAGCGCAAGTTCCAGGTCGCGGTTAAGTGCGTTGAGCCGGTCCGGGCGGTTGAGGGTGATCCTAGCGATGCGGTCGCGCTTCTCGAGGAGGCAGACGCGTTCGGTAGTCACCGTGATCTCCTGGGGCTCTGCAAGACGCGAAACGGGTGCCATTATAGCATGGGGGAACGGCATCCCTGTCGTGTTTGACACCGTTGCCGGGGCAAGGAAAGAATAATCGGCGGCTCGAACGACCAAGGAGCACGTTTCATGCAGTTGCAAGGCA
>JACQEE010000272.1 GCA_016200725.1 Chloroflexota bacterium | reverse complement strand
TTCTCGTGGGTGCGTTCCTGTTCCAGGGCGCAGGGCTCGTGCTCATGCCGTTCGCGGGCAATCTTGCAGTCCTCGTCGTCGGCGCGACCATCTACAGCATCGGGAGCGGCCTCGCGGGACCGGCGATCAATGGCTGGAGCTCCCGCGAGGTTCCCGATCGCCTTCACGGCTCGCTCTTCGGGCTGCTCCAATCCGCCCGTTCGATCGGCTTCATCGTGGGTCCGACGATCGGCGGCGCGCTCTTCGACCGTTCGCCGTACGTTCCTTACGTGGTTGCGGGCGTCGCTAGCGCCTCAGCCGCAATTCTCGTTGGCACGATGCCATCGGTCGCCGAATCGAAGGCAAGAGCGTAGCCCCGACATGACTAGGATTCCGAACGATTAGCGACGTTATCGTGGGGGACGCCATGGATGGCCTTCCGAGAGAGAAAGGCGAGCGAACCCCGATGAAATCGGGGTGAGCGACCCAAGGGAAAAAAGTCACCCCTGCCTCGCGGCGGGGGTCGGTGAGGCGACTCGCCTCGGTCGCATCTACCGCCGGGCGGCGACGCTCTCCACATGGACGAAAAGGCCGAGGCGACCTCCTCCGGCGCCTCTTCCGAGGCGGCAAGGTTCTATCTGCCCGGTCTCGACGGGCTGCGCGCGGTCGCGTTCCTGATGATCCTCGGCCACCACCTCGGCCAGGCCATGGTTCCGGCGGGCGTCAGCGACTGGTGGCTGAGCCTGATCGCGGCGGCCGGCTATGGCGTGCCCCTGTTCTTCGCGCTCAGCGCCTTTCTCATCACCGCGCTGCTGCTCAACGAGAAGGCTCAGCGCGGGCGCGTGGACGTCTGGGGGTTCTACCTACGGCGGACGCTTCGGATCTGGCCCCTGTACTTTCTGGTGCTTGGTGTGGGCGCGCTCGTCACGCCCTATGTGTCGTCCATCCCCCTGACACGAGCGGAACTCGTGGGCTTTGCGACGTTTACGGTCAACTTCCTCAAGAGCAACCTCGTCGTCGTTCCCCGTACGATCAGCCCGCTCTGGAGCGTATCCATCGAGGAACAGTTTTACGCTTGCTGGCCTTGGGTGATCAGGTTCACGAACCGTCGCGCCCTTGCCGCGGTCGCGCTCTCCATGATCGTGATCGGGTGGCTCTTTCGAATGAGTCTTGTCGGGGCGCCGGACAATATGAACCGAATTTGGTATCACTCGCTCACCCACCTCGATTGCTTCGCGTTCGGCTGTCTGGCCGCCTTGTTCTTGCGGGGCCGCGAGCTGGGGTCGGCGTGGATGAAGGGCGGCATGATGCTGGCCGCATTTGGCGGCATATTTCTCTTGGAGCGGCTATTCCAGTTCAAGGCGCCGGATGGGGGCCACGACGACGTGGCGGGCGTGACCTCCTACGTCTTCATCGCCGCTCTCTGCGCGCTAATCGTCTGGCTCGCTTCGACGATGAAGCAGGGCCTGCTGACGGGGCGGGCCATGGTCGGGATCGGGGCGATCAGCTATGGGCTGTACGGATTCCACCGCCTCGTCCTCACCATCTTGGAGCACGAGCTTCCGGGCTCAGCGAATTGGCCGTGGCGAGCGGGCCTCACGATTCTCGTCACGTTCACCCTCGCCGTCTTATCGTTCCGCTTCTACGAGAAGCCCCTCCTTCGCCTGCGGCGCAGATTCCAGGCGATCTCGTCTGGGCGATTCTAGTAGAGGCTAAAATTCCCTGCGATAAACTGCTTGGCATTTCTCGAGTTCTGCTATACAATGCGACCATGAAGCCGACGCAAGGCCTCCTATCCTCCGCCGTCTGGCGGACAAAGGGGTTGGCGATGTTTGCGTGCCTGGTGATCCTCATTCCCCAGAGCTTCGCGGGGGTAGGGGCAATCAGCGGCATGTCGCTTGCCGGAATCAGGCAGGCAATCCAGGCGGTACGGGGAGTGCCGCAGTACAGCGATAGTCCCACCGCCGTATGGCTCGGCCCGAACCCTGGTCGCGATGCGGACATGCGCGGCATGTGGACTCAGGCCGACCTCGACGATCTTGCCAAGGCCGCGCGTAGCAACGCCATCCAGTGGGGCTCCGATGTGCTTTCCGCCTCGACCGAAGGTGGGAACCTGCTCACGAGCGGCAAC
>JACQEE010000271.1 GCA_016200725.1 Chloroflexota bacterium | reverse complement strand
GAGGCCCCCTTCTACACCCTTGGCCCGTTGACCACCGACATCGCCCCAGCGTACGACCACATTACCTCTGCGATCGGCGCTGCGATGATCGGCATGTTCGGGACGGCTATGCTCTGTTACGTCACGCCGAAGGAACATCTCGGGTTGCCTAACAAGGTGGACGTGAAGGCGGGCGTGATTGCCTACAAGATCGCCGCCCACGCCGCCGACCTGGCCAAAGGCCACCCGACGGCCCAACAGTGGGACAACGCTATCTCCAAGGCCCGCTTCGAGTTCCGCTGGGATGACCAGTTCAACCTGGCCTTGGACCCCGAGACGGCTCGTTCCTATCATGACGAGACGCTGCCTGCGGCACCCGCCAAGGCTGCCCACTTCTGCTCCATGTGCGGCCCCAAGTTTTGCAGCATGCGCATCACTCAGGACGTCCGCGAATACGCCAAGAAACTCGGCCTCGACGACAAGAAGGCTATCCACGCTGGCTTGGAAGAGAAGGCGAAGGAGTTCCGCGAGGCTGGTGGCGACGTCTACGTTCGTCGTTGATACCTTCTGACCTGCATTTTGAGAGCCCGCCGATAGTTCAGTCGGCGGGCTCTCTGTCTTCTCTAAAGCGTGTGCGGCGAAACCTTCTTTCGTTGACACACCCCTGATGCGCGCCTAGAATCCCGCCAGACGCCACCTCTGGTCTACCTCTATGACCACGCCTCACGATACCCCCAAGGCCCTCGAAGGCTACCGCGTCCTCGATCTCGCCGATGAGCGCGGTTCCTACTGCGGCAAACTCCTCGCTGATCTCGTGGCCGACGTCATCAAAGTCGAGCCTCCCAGCGGCAACCACGCCCGCGATCTCGGCCCCTTCTGGCACGGCACCCCGCATCGGGAGCGCAGCCTGGTCTGCTGGTTCCTCAACACGAGCAAGCGCGGCATCACGCTCGATATCGAACACCATGACGGCCGCGACCTCTTCCGCCGCCTTGCGAAGACCGCCGACGCTGTCATCGAGACTTTTCAGCCCGGCCATCTCGATTCGCTCGGCCTTGGCTTTGATGACCTACGCAAGGTGAACGAGAAGGTCGTGCTCACCTCCATCACTGGCTTCGGGCAGACCGGGCCCTACAAGGACTTCAAGTCCGACGAGATGATCGCGATGGCGATGGGCGGCGTTATGCACTCCAACGGTGTCCCCGTCCGTCCGCCAGTGCGCTCGCGCATGCCCCTCATGTCGTACCTCTCGTCGATGCACGCAGCGCAGGGCACGCTCATGGCGCTGCGCGCTCGCAAGCGCACCGGCAAGGGCCAGCATGTGGACATCTCGATGCAGGAGACGGCCTCGACGATGCTATGCGAGTTCGGCGTGAACTCCTATCTCGGCCCCAATAAGTTCTACCTGCAGCGCTGGTATGGCGGCGACCGCCCGCGCAGCATCCCGTTCGGCAACTACCCCTGCAAGGATGGCTACGTCAGCCTGATCATCACCCGGCCCGCGCACTGGACGCAGTTCGTCCAGTGGTGCAGTGAGGTCACCGGCAACACGGAGATCCTCGACGAGAAGTACGAAGGGGATCGCGGCCAGCACATCCCCGTGCTGCGCCCCATCATAGAGGACTTCTCCAAGCGGTTCACCAAGGCCGAACTCTACGCTGAGGGCCAGAAGCGGCACCTTACCTTTGTCCAGGTGAGCACGACGAAGGAAGTTGCCGAGCACAAGCAACTCGAAGCGCGTCACTACTGGCAAGACATCGAGCACCCCGAACTTGGCGCCAAGGTGCGCTACCCGGGCGCGCCATACATGATGACGAGCAGCCCCTCGCGCATCCGTCGCCGGCCGCCCTTGCTCGGCGAACACAACGAAGAGGTCTACTGCAAGGAGTCAGGCCTGACGAAGGCCGACCTCGCGGCGCTGCAGGAAGCGAGGGTCGTATAGATGGCGGAGCGAGCCCTCGAAGGCATCCGGGTCCTCGACTTCACCTGGGTTCTCGCTGGGCCTATCATGACGCGCTCGCTGGCCTACCACGGCGCGGAGGTCTACCGCGTCGAGACGACCAAGCGCCTCGATCCGGTGCTGCCGTACTTTGCCACCAACGCGGAGACGCACATCGGCAAGCGCAGCATCGGCCTCAACGTCGCCCATCCTGAGGGTCGCAAACTGTTCGAGCGCCTCGTCAAGATCAGCGACCTCGTCTGCGACAACTACGCTGCCGGCGTCATGGAGCGTCTCGGTTTCACCTACGAGAACCTCAGCAAGATCAACCCGCGCCTCATCCAACTCACCATGCCCGCGATGGGCTCGACCGGCCCCCACAAGGGCGACGTCACCTTCGGCCCCAATCTCCATGCCGTCGGCGGCCTAGACCACCTCACGGGCTACCCGGACGCGACGCCCGGGGGCATCGGCGTGGCGTTTGCCGATTACGCGGCGCCGGGCCATGCAATCGTCTCCATTCTTGCCGCCCTCGAGTACCGCGATCGCACCGGCAAGGGGCAGTGGATCGACCTCGCGCAGTTCGAATCGTTGGCGACCTGCCTCGGCCCCGATATGCTCGCCTGGCAGATCGATGGCGTGAATCCCATCCGCAGCGGCAATCGCGTCAACAACCAGGCCCCCTACGGTTGCTACCCCTGCCGCGGCAACGACCGCTGGTGCGTCATCGCCGTCTCCAACCAAGACGAGTGGGGCGCCTTGTGCGCAGCGATGGGTAAGCCCGCGCTTGTCAACGACACTCGATTTGCCACCATCACCGCGCGTCTCAAGAACTTAGATGCACTCGACAAGGTGATCAGCGAGTGGACGTCGCAGCACACTGCGTACGACGTTATGATGACCCTGCAGCGCGGCGATGTCCCTGCGGGCATGGTCCAAGACATCCCTGAGTTCGTCGTCGATCCGCACATCGAGGCTCGCGGCTTCTTGACAAAAGACATGAAAGACCACTGGTTCGGCAAAGTCACCTGCGGCGGTATGCAGGTGCGCCTGAGCGACACTCCCGGTCAGGCCACCGGCCCCGCTCCCTACATGGGCGAGCACAACGACCATGTCTTCGGGACCCTCCTCGGCCTTTCCGAAGCCGAGCGCAAACGCCTTGCCAGCGAAGGCGTCATCGAAACGACGATGCCGGATCAATACATGGTGCCGCCCAACCTCAAAGCGGCGCTGGGCAAGAAGTAGGCGTTCAACCATGGATTTCCGTTTCACCACCAAAGAAGAGTCCTTCCGCCAGGAAGTGCGCGACTTCATCGCTCGCGAACTCCCGGCGCCGCTCAAGCGCGAGACGGACCTTGCCGCATACTCCATCGAGCACCTCGCTGAAGAGAAGGACTTCCGCCGCCGCCTGGGCAAGAAGGGCTGGCTGCGCCTTGGGTGGCCCGCCGAGTTCAACGGCACGCCTGCCACGCTGATGGAGCGCTACATCTTCGCCTGGGAGATGGCGGTCAACGGGGCACCCTACAACAGCAGCGCCGTCTCTTGGGTTGGCCATGCCCTCATGCGCCACGGCAGCGACGCGCAGAAGAAGAAGTATCTGGGCCTGATCGGCAGCGGCGAGATCGACTTCGCCCTCGGCCTCACCGAGCCCAACAGCGGCAGCGACCTCGCCTCGCTCCAGACGCGTGCCGAACTCAAGGGCGACCACTATGTCATCAACGGCCAGAAGATTTTCACCAGCCTTGCGCACAAGGCGGAGTACGTTCTCCTGGCG
>JACQEE010000004.1 GCA_016200725.1 Chloroflexota bacterium | reverse complement strand
AAAGCCAAAGAATTCCAGGAAGCAGGCATCGCCACCGTCGAGTCCTACCACACGCTGGGCTCGGCGGCGATAGGCATCTCCGATTTCACCCAATCGTCCCATGCGAGCCTCGTGGCGCTGTGCACCCACGGGCGCTCTGGCATCGGCCGCTGGGTTCTCGGCAGCGTGGCAGAGAAACTGGTGCTCTCCTCCGGCGCGCCAGTCCTGATCGTCAGACCCCAGTGAACCTAGAGCGATTCTGAATATCGTCACAAAGGAGACGAACGTGTCAAAGACACACATCTATACGGCATCGGACGCGGGCAAATGCCCGTCGCCACGTCGGCCAACTCCGCGTAGTCGTGGATCCCTCATACCGGGATCGAGGACTCGGCACCCTCTTGCTCCGCGAGCTGGTGACCATCGCTAACGAGAACGGTCTCGATAGAGTGATGGTCGAAATCGTGGCCGAGAAGGAGGAGACGGCTCGTAAGGCTGCGGAGGCCATTGGCTTTGTGCAGGCTGGCCGTCTCCCGGGGCATGCCAAGGACCTCGATGGCCATCCACGCGACATCATATTGCTGGAGATGCCTCTGGGTAAGTGGCTCGAATGGTGGGACCCACACTTCTAGTTGCACCAGCGCGCAGAACAAGACACCTCATAACCACCATCACGGAGAAACCCATGCTCACTCACGATGCTCTGCAAGCCCTGGTCAAACGAAGTAAGCCAGGCGTCGACGTACTCTCGGTCTATTTCGATGAAGACGCATCGACGGGACTGTGGAAGGACAAACTGTACAGGCTCAAACGTACTCTCGATACCATGGAGCAAGGCTTCGCTGGGGCGCAGCGCAAGGCGTTCGCTGTGGACCGCGCCCGCGTCGAAGGTTACATCGGAGGCCACAAGTCGCACGGGCAGAGCTTGGCGATCTTCAGCAGCCAGGCGCAGGACCTCTGGTCAGTAACTGAGCTCCGTATCCCCATGCGCGACGAGGTGCGGTACGCGGCCAGTCCGTACGTCCGCCCGCTGGCCCGGCTGTTTGACGACTACCAGCGCTACGCAGTGGCTCTCGTGGACAACGAGAAGGCTCGGCTCTTCGTTCTGTATCTCGGAGAGATCGAAGAGCAGCGAAATGTGCAGGATCGGGTGCCGAAGCGGCATAGCCAGACGGAGCACCAGGCGAAGGTCGAGCAGCGGCACGCGACGAAGGTGCGCCAGCACGTCCGGCATGCGATCGAAGCGCTTACCGAGATGCGCCGCGCCCAGCGCTTCAACCGGCTCATCATCGGAGGCGCATCCGAGGCGCTGTCTAAGTTCGAGCAGGAGTTGCCCAAGGAGTTGACCAGCCTTGTGGTTGGCCGGATCTCCGTGGATATGCACGCCTCGGATGGCGATGTCCTGGGCGAGGCCCTGAAGGTCGAGCGGCGGTTCGAGGAGGAGAAGGAGACGCGCACGGTGGAACAACTCGTGACACGCGGGGCCAAGCACCATCACGCTGTGCTCGGCGGTGACGAAACGCTCCTCGCTATTCGCCATGGGGACGTGTTCGAACTGGTTGTCGCCGCCGATTTCACGTTGAAGGGGTGCCAATGCTCCAAATGCGGCCTTGCCAGCGCGACCATCGTGCGCGTGTGTCCGAGATGCGCTGCCGCGATGAAGCCAGTCGACGACATTGTTGAAATCGCTATTGAGCAGAGTGAAGGCGCCGGTGCCCGCGTCGAGGTTGTGACCGGGCCTGCGCGCGCGCGCTTGGTCAAGGCGGCTGGCGGCATAGGCGCTCTGCTCACAGACCGCGCGGCCTGAACTGGAGAAGCACATGATCAAACATATCCTCGTCCCGCTCGATGGTTCCGAGTACGCGGAGCGCGCACGCGCCTTCGCTCAAGACCTGGCCGAACCGTTGAAGGCCAGCATCACCTTGCTGATGGTGCTACAACGCGGCCTCGCGAGCTTCCCTCGAGTCGCCGAACTCGATGCGCATAGCAAGAAACTGGCGATGGACTATCTCGTCCCGTTCCGCGAGCGAGCGCGGGCCAAGACGGACGTCCAGGTAGAGTTCGGCAATCCGGCGGAGGTGATCGCCGACGTCGCGACAAAGAGCAGCGCCGACCTCATCGTCATGAGCACTCACGGGCTCGGCTCTTCCGTGCAGCACCCCATGCTTGGCAGTGTCGCCCTGCGCGTCCTACACCTTGCGCCCTGCCCTGTAACGATGGTCCGCATCTACTGATCCCCGAGGGGTTGCCGCTATGACCTGTTCCAGATGAAGCGCTGTTGAAGATGGGGCTTATGACCCTCATCGAAGGGCGCCCGACCGCCTCATGACAGGTCGCTTAGTGGAAAGTGTGCTGGAGTGAGGAGCGCCGATGCCACCGCGAGACCCGTGGAGGAAGATGCCGATTCGACGACAACTCCTCTTGGCCGCTCTGGTAATTGTGGTCTTCGCCACGATTCTCGCCGTAGTCGACACCATCAAGTACTACTTCAAGGGCCATTAGCGCAAGACATGCCGGCGCGGAGCGAATCGTCGGAGAGGTTCTACGGGTCCAATCGGCATCATTCAAGGAGGTGCGTCATACTCATCGTGGCAGTACTCAGCGGACACAAGATCGGGAATACCGCATGGCAACCCGAACCCAAGATTCGGTCGCTATCTCTATTCGGTGGCGTCGATCTCGATTTCAGGCAGGCAACGCTCCCAGAGAATGGTGTTCGGATGTATTCCTGCAACATCTTTGGCGGAACCAAGATCACCGTGCCCAAGGGAATGCCGGTGACTGTGAGCGGGTTCTCCCTGTTCGGCGGCAAAGAGGTCAAGAATGTCGCCATGGATGCTGGACGCCAGTCGCCCCTGCGAATCAGCGCCTTCACCCTCTTCGGTGGACTTGAGGTCAAAGGCGAAGAGGGCTAGGAGCCGGACCGTCAAATCGCCGGCCCGCGGCGACGAGATGGATGGATGCTCGAAACGCACCAGCGCTTTCTCAGACTTGTCACCGACTCTTCACGGCCGCCTCGACCTCGAATCACGCCACCTGCACGCGCAGGCTGGATGATGGAGCAGATGTAGATGCGGGAGGAAGAATGCAATGTACAAGCACATACTGCTGCCTCTCGACGGATCGACACTGGCCGAGCAGATCATTCCCTTCGTGCGACAGATTGCCAGCGCAGACAAGGCGAAGGTCACGTTGTTCAGCGCGATAGAACCCCGTCCCACACGCTACGGGATAGAAGAGCCCTATGTGAAGGAGGATCGTAGGGCCTTCGAGCAATATCTCCAGAGGACCGAGCGCTCGCTTACGGGACAGGGGCTGGCGGTCAATACGGAACTGACGCTCGGGGCACCGGCAGACGCGATCATCGACGCGGTCGGCAGGCTGAAGTGCGATGTGGTTGCTATGACCACGCGCGGCCACGCCGGCATCGGGCGCTGGATCTTTGGCAGCGTTGCCGACAAAGTGCTGCACCTTACGAGTGTGCCTCTGCTAATGGTGCGCCCAATCAAGGACGCGGTGGCGGCCGCCGAGCCACCGATACGCCGGATTGTTGTGCCGCTGGATGGGTCACCGCTAGCCGAGGAGGTGCTCCCGCACACCAAGGCGCTGGCGCAGGCGGTGCGAGCAGAGATCGCCCTCTTTCAGGTTGTCCCGTTTCAAACGTATGCGATGGCGGTCGCGGAGGCTTATACCTATGACCCCAGCATCGATGAGGAGATGGTTACGTGGGCTTCCGAGTACCTCGGAAAACTGCAGGACTCGATACAGAAGCAGGGCCTTTCGGCTACGGCGAATGTGCGCCGAGGGGATCCGGCTGCCGCGATCATCGACTTCGCCAAGGCCAGCCCCGGGAGCCTCATTGTGATGTCCACCCACGGGCGTTCCGGTGTGGGACGCATGGTGCTCGGCAGCGTGGCTGATCGAGTGATCCGGCAAGGTGGAGAGCCAGTCCTCGTACTACCCTCGAAGCGATAGCGGAGTTCTTGGGTATCTGAAGGTAGTAAGTGCTCGCGAAATTGGCTGTCAAGGGGACGGAGATGAAAAGCAGTGCGGACGGCAAACTCGACCTGTTCCAGCAGCACAAAATGGAATATGCGACGTCAAAGACCCCGGCGTTGATCGAGGTCGGCGCAGCGCGCTACCTCGCTATCGATGGCCAAGGCGAGCCGGGAGCGAAAGAGTTCCAGGTGAAAGTCAAGGCGCTGTACAGTGTCGCCTACACCTTGAAGTTCATGTCCAAGAAGGCGGGACACGATTACAAGGTCGCACCCCTAGAAGGCTTGTGGGGCGTGGGAAAAGGCTCCTTTTCTTGGGACGCTCCCCGCGATCAGTGGCGTTGGAAATTGCTCATTCGAGTTCCTGACTTCATCGAGGCAGCGCCGGTGTCAGCCGCCAAGGACCAATGTATCGCAAAGACCGGTGACGATACGATTCAGAGCGTTCGCCTGGAGACCATCACGGAAGGCCAATGTGTCCAGGTTCTTCATGTCGGGCCGTATGGGGCTGAGCGTGAAAGCGTGGAGGCGATGGAACGATTCGCGGACGAGCGCGGCATGGCGTTCGACGGCAGCCACCACGAGATCTATCTCTCGGACCCGCGCCGAGTGGCCCCCGGAAAACTCAAGACGATTCTGCGGCATCCAGTGAAGCCCAAGTAGAGCTCTGCATGGCTGCCGCACCAGCTACAGGCACCGCAGGCACTTCCACGGCAACTCCGCCGATCAGGCTGCCCCGCACTATCGGCCTCGTCGCCGCAACGGGATCGGGCGTAGCGATCATCGTCGGCGCGGGCGTGTACGTGCTGTTGGGAGAGGCGGCGGGCAGGGCGGGGAATGCCGTCTGGCTCTCGTTTGTCGTTGCAGGCGCTGCCGCTCTGTTCACCGGCCTCTCCTACGCCGAGTTGTCCGCGATGTACCCTCGCGACGCGGGCGGGTACACGTATGCGAAAGAGGCCTTCGGCGGACGAGTAGCCTTCGTCGTTGGCTGGCTGACCCTGTTCGCGCAGGTGATTTCAGTCGCGGCAGTCGCGCTTGGATTCGGGGCGTACTTCAATCAACATCTGGGCCTGCCACGCGCTGTCGCGGGCGCCCTGTTGACCGTGGCCTGCGGGTGGGTAGCCTACCGCGGCTCGCGCGAGACGACAACGCTTGGCGCTGTCTTGTCGATCCTGGAAGTCGGCGGCCTCGTGGCCATCATTGTTGCAGCCTTCGGTTACTGGGGCGACGTCAACTACGTGGAGACTGCAAAAGGCATCTCGGGCATCTTCGGTGGCGCTTCGTTGGTCTTCTTCGCGTTCCTTGGATTCGAGCAGATCGCCGACATGGCTGGCGAGATCCGGAATCCGGAGCGGAACCTGCCGCTGGCCATTCTGGTTTCCGGAGGCGTTTCCGCAGCGCTCTACATCGGCGCAGCCCTGGCAGCCGTAAGCGTCCTAGGCTGGAATACGCTATCGGGCACCGACGCTCCGCTGGTAGAGGTCGCAAAAGCGGCCATGGGCGCGCCGGGGGCAAATGCCCTCTTCGCGATCGCACTCATCTCGACCGCCAGCACCGCCTTGATCGCGCTCATGGCCGCCACACGCACCATCTACGGCATGGCTGTAGGAGGCTCGCTGCCCTCACTGCTGGGAAGAGTGCACCCGAGGCGGGAGACGCCTTGGATCGCAACTGCTGCGGTCGCTGCCATCGCCACGTTGACCGTTGTTGTCGGCAAGATAGGCGTGGTAGCAGAAATGACCAATGTGGCGATCCTGCTCGTGTTTCTCGTCGTAAATGCCGCGCTCATCACGCTGCGGCGGAAGGCTCGCAGACATCGTCGCCCATTTCGCATCCCTGGCAGCATCGCAGGTGTCCCGGTGACGGGCCTGCTCGGCATCGGCACCACGCTCCTGCTGCTGGCCAGTGCTGACCTCTGGCCGCTGGTTCTCGGCCTGACGGTCGCGGGTTCGACCTGACCAATATCGTCATCGGCGCCATCGTCGGCGCGGACATCTACATCGCCTCGTCGATCACCGCTGGCCTCGTGGGCCCGTTCGCGCTTGTCGTTTGGCTGATCGCAGGTGTGATGGCAACGGTGCTGGCTATCGTCTTCGCCTATTGCAGCTTCTACGTGCCTCGAGCTGGAGGCCCATTCGCCTATTCGAGCGAGGCCTTCAACCCATTTGTCGGTTTCGTATGCGGCTGGAGCATGTGGATCGCCGAAATCATGGCCTTACCCGTGTTCGCGCTCGCCTTCGTGAACTACCTCGGCTACTTCGCGAACATGACTACCGTCGAAAAGGGCTTCGTCAAAGCTGGATTTCTCTTCCTACTCACTGCCGTCAACATCTACGGGGTCAAAGCCGCAGGGCTATTGAACGACGCGCTCACCATCCTGAAACTCTTGCCGCTCTTGGTGCTGATCGTCGTCGGACTCAGTTGGATGGCGTACCACCACGGCGAAGCCCGAGCCAACTTTTCACCATTCCTGCCCCATGGCGTGCACGAAGCCCCAACAGCCCTCGTGCTGATCTTCTGGGCGTATGTCGGCTTTGAATTGGGTACGCTGCCAGCAAGCGAAGTGGCAGACCCAAAGCGAACGATCCCGCGAGCCATCGTCCGCGGCATCGTCATCGTCACACTGTTCTACCTCCTCACCAACTTCGTGGTCTATGGAGTGAACCCATCGCCGCGCCTGGCCGCGACGGCGGTTCCGCTGGTGCTCACCGGATCAGTATTGATGGGCTCGGTCGGAGCGCACCTGATGAGCGTAGGCGCCATGATCTCCGTCTCCGGCTCCGACGAGTCAAGCATGCTATCCACAGCGAGGCTCTCGCATGCTATGGCCGCCGAGGGACTGCTCCCGCGTCCGTTCGCGTGGGTGCACCGGCGCACGAAGACGCCGGTGGTGGCGCTTGCCGCCCAGGGATCTCTCGCCTTCCTCCTCTCCCTGTACTCAGGCATCCCACGATTGATCTCATTCTCCGTCGTCTGCCTGGGGTTTTCCTTCCTCGTCTGCTGCCTGAGTCTGGCCGTGCTACAGCGCCGCAGCGGGGAACACCTTCCGGGGGTTCATTTGTTGCCCTGGATCGGCGTGCCGATATGCCTGTATCTGCTCTACGCCGCACCACACCGGGACCAACTCGCGGGCGGCATCGTGATTGTGCTTGGCGCAGCGGTGTACGTGCCGTTCGCGCCCAAGGTTGGACTCCCCGCACTACAGAAGGAACTCCACATCCAGCGGCTGGCTTTCTTGACCGGCTGGCGCAAAGAGGTGCGGTTCCTTGGCGGCTTGTTCCATATGCTCAGGCGACTTTTCGGAGCCGTTTGAGGCCTGGCCGGACGCGACGGACTTCACGACTCTTTCACATCGTCTCCAGCCTGTGTCACAACGCAGACCGTATGAGAAGGGCATAGTTTGGCTAGCAATCTTCGGCAGAGACGCTCGAAATGAAGAAGGAAAGCCGAATTCCCATTCTGGTCACCGTCATCGCGATCGCGGCGATGGTAATCGCCGTTATCGCGGTGATGCAATGGTCCAGCTCGACCACGGACGAGCCTTTGCAGGTGCCGTATAGCACCTTCCTGGTCGAACTCGACAGCGGACTGGTCACCACAGCGAAATTGTCCACAGACCAGATTGACTGGACGGAGACGAACGGCCTGCACTATTTCGCCACGCGCATACCTGGCATTGATGACAAGGACCTTGTCTCGCGTTTAGAGGCCGCCCACGTCCAGTTCTCAGGAGCATCGAGTGGTTCGAGTACCTGGGCCACGTTGCTCGTCTGGCTCGTGCCGCTCGGCCTGCTCGCGCTCATGATGTTCGCGTTGCCAGTCTTCAGCCGGCGGTCGGCCACCGACTTCGGCAAGAGCAAAGCGAGGCTGGTTGAGAGCACCACTGTAACCGTCAAATTCGACGACTTGGCCGGTATCGATGAAGCAAAGCGGGAGTTGCAGGAGGTTGTGGACTTCCTCAAGAACCCGGACAAGTACCGGCGCCTGGGCGGCAAGATTCCGAAGGGCGTCCTTCTTCTCGGCCCTCCGGGAACCGGGAAGACACTGCTCGCGAAAGCGACGGCAGGCGAAGCCGGTGTCCCTTTCTTCAGCGTCACCGGGAGCCAGTTCGTGGAGATGTTCGTGGGCGTCGGCGCTGCGCGCGTCCGAGACCTCTTCGATCAAGCGAAGCGCAGCGCTCCATCGATCGTGTTCATCGACGAGATCGATACGATTGGCAAGCTCCGCGGCGGTGCGGCGATCGTCGGCGGCCACGAGGAGCGCGAGCAGACGCTCAATCAGTTGCTGGCCGAGATGGACGGCTTCGACGCATCGGTAGGCGTGATCATCATGGCGGCAACGAACCGCCCCGATGTCCTCGACCCTGCGTTAACACGATCAGGGCGTTTCGATCGCCAGGTGACCATCGAGCGACCGGACCTCAAGGGGCGTGAGGCGATTCTCCACGTGCACGCTCGAGGCGTCATCATGGAGCCCGGCGTTGATCTCCACGCCATCGCCGCCGCGACCTCCGGCCTGGTTGGCGCGGACCTGGCCAATATCGTGAACGAGGCTGCACTGCTCGCCGCCCGGCGCGGCGGCGATGCGGTCAGTACAGCGGACTTCGAGGCGTCCATCGAGCGGGTCATGGCCGGCCTCTCCCGCAGCATGGTGATGAGCGACGGCGAAAAGACGATCATCGCCCACCACGAGATGGGGCATGCGATTATCGCCTCGCTCCTCCCGAACGTCGACCCGGTGCACAAAGTCTCAGTCGTCCCGCACGGGCCTGCGCTGGGTATGACCATGCAGTTGCCGCTGCAAGATAGGTACGTCTTCACGAACGCGGAACTCGAAGACCGCATCACTACGCTACTCGGCGGCCGCGCGGCCGAGGAGGTCGTCTTCAAGATGCGCTCGACGGGAGCCGAGGACGACTTGATCAAAGCGACCGCCGTGGCGCGGCGGATGGTCTGCGACTTCGGCATGAGCGACAAGGTTGGCCCCGTGACCTACATCGAGTCGGGCCGATTGCAGTACCTCTCCGGCAACCAGGGCATCCCTGGCGACACGGCAAGCGAGAGTGCCGCCAAACTCATCGATGAAGAGGTGCGCGCGCTCATCGAGCGGTGCTTGGCGCAAGCCCACCAACTGCTCGAGTCTCACGTCGAGATCCTGAAGACGCTTGCAGCCGAGTTGAAAACGCGGGAAACGATACTAGGAGAGGAAGTGCGTCAACGGCTTGCGGCGTCGGTCGCGCCTGCCAAGCCACAAACGGCAGACGTGGCCCATGCTCCAACAGGCTGAAAACGTGTTGCGCTTCGACTTCGGACGAAGCTGCGAACTGCGGGATCTGCCTAGTTGAGTCAGTTTGAAGGGGTGTGCCGATGAGTAACGAAGCAATAGCAGCCTACCTCGATACGATGGATGAACTCCAGCAATCTACTGCTGCGGTCGAAGCGCTGGTCGATGCCTTCCTCGACGCTTCGGTGAAACTCCGGAATTGGCGCGAGTGCAGCTTCGTCAATGTTGGCAACATTGCAGTCGCTGGTGGAAGGGGCGGCACCATCGATGGCAATCAACTGCCCACTGCAGCGCAGTTGGCAGCAGCAATCGCAACTTGGCACGCGAAGCATCAGGCGGCCGTACAAGCATGGGAGAGTGTCCCTGAACACCGCAGGACAGGCCTGCAGCCACCAGACCATTCCCAGTCGTCGAGTGAGAGCGAGTAACGAGTAGGAAGGTCAATCATGTTCGAACGCATCCTCTTGCCTCTGGACGGGTCACCACTGAGCGAGTCCATCCTGCCAACGGTCGTCGTTCTGGCCAGGGCCTGCCACTCCAGCGTGACGTTGCTCCACGCCTCACCCCAGGCGAGGGCGACGTCCGATACTTCGAGCCGGAGTCGAAACGCGCCTACACAAGGAGCAGCAGCGGATCTCTCCCGTATCCAGGGCGATCTCGCCGGCCGGGATGTCGAAGCGGACATCTGGAAAGTGGTCGGGGATCCAGCCGACGCAATCCTCAAGGTGAGTGAAGACGGGCCGTACCAACTCATCGCCATGTCGACCCATGCTCGCCAAGGGACCGCGCGCGGTGTCCTGGGTAGCGTCGCGGATCGAGTGCTTCAGCGAACATCTATCCCTCTGCTGCTGATACATCCCGGTGTCGAAGGCACTCGCTCAAATGGATCGGGCGCTTTCCATACGCTCATCGTCCCGCTTGACGGCTCTCTACTTGGCGAAACAGTATTGCCGCTCGTCGAGTCGCTCGCCCGCAGGTTTAGCGCCACGGTCGGCCTGGTTAGCGTCGTTCCGTCGGAGGAAACGATGGCCTCGATGATTGATGCAGAGTTCTACGACCCTGGACTCCACCGTGTCCTGGCAGCCCACGCCGCCAAGTACCTCGATGGGGTGAGATGGGGACTGCACAGTCGCGGATTGCGAGTCGCCACGCACGTACTCGAAGGGTATGCTCCCGACCAAATCATCGAGCACACTCGCCTGGCCAGTGATTCCCTTATCGTTATGTCGACTCATGGGCAGTCCGGCGTTGGCCGCTGGGTGCTGGGCAGCGTCGCCGACAGGGTGATTCGCGGCGCCGAGCGGCCAGTCCTCATAGTTCCGCCGCCACAGCGCAGGCAAGTGTTTCAGCAACAGCCAGGTTCGTAACGTAACCGTAACAGGGTATTCATCCTGAATCCGAAGCGTCTGTGGTAGTGTTCCGTGAGAATTTTCTATGACCTCCAATACACAGAGCACATCCGCTGGTGAAAGGCCTGGGACGGTCAACCCGAGCCCGAGTCCGGCGCCTCTAGTCGCCCTCAGAGGAATCACCAAGCGATTCCCTGCAGTCGTCGCCAACGACCGCGTCGATCTCGATGTCTACGCTGGCGAAGTCCATGCCATTCTTGGCGAGAATGGCTCGGGCAAGAGCACGTTGATGAAAGTGCTCTATGGCTACTACCGTCCTGAAGAGGGAGAGATACGATTCCAGGGCAAGCCGGTAGCACTCAAGTCGCCGCAGGATGCGCGCCGCCTGCGCATCGGGATGGTATTCCAGAACTTCACGCTCATCCCCGCCTTTACCGTGGCTGAAAACGTTGCGCTTTTCCTGCCCGAGTTGAAGGTCCGGCTGGACTTGAAAGAGATCGCAACGAAAATCAGCGAGGTTTCCAAGAAGTATGGCCTGGACATCGATCCCAAGGCCCACGTGTGGCAGTTGTCCATCGGCGAGCAGCAGAAGATCGAATTGATCAAACTGCTCCTGGCAGATGCGCGCGTCTTGATTTTCGACGAGCCGACAAGCGTGCTTGCGCCGCATGAGATCGAGAACCTGATGCAGGTGTTTCACCAATTGAAGACGGATGGCTATGCGGTGCTCTTCATCACCCACAAGCTTCGCGAGGCGTTCGCCTCCGCAGACCGGTTGAGCGTCATGCGACGAGGCGCGTTGGTAGGCACCTTGACGCGGGCTGAGGCCACCGAGCGGCGGGTTGTCTCCATGATGTTCGGTGCCGAGCCGCCAGCGGTCCACCGTGCCAGTAGCAAGATGGTGGAGGGCACGACTCCTGTCCTTGAACTCGCATCTATCACCACGCCGAGCGCGGGGGGAGAATTACATCTCCAAGACATCTCTCTGGTGGTGCGGCCGCATGAGATCGTTGGCATCGCTGGCGTCTCCGGAAGCGGTCAGAAGGAAATCGGCGACGTGATTCTGGGGCTGTTGCCCTTCAAGGGTGTGAAGCGATTCGAAGGGCACGAGGCCTCGCACTGGTCCATTGGCCAGCTCCGGCAACATGGGCTCGCAGTGATTCCCGAGAACCCGCTATGGATGGGCGTGGTCGGCTCGATGACGGTGACCGAGAACATGGCCCTGGCCGACCGTGCGCGATACGCCCGGCGCGGCGGACTCTCTATGGACTGGGAGGCGGTGCGGGCGGATGCTGCCAGGTACGAGGAGCGGTCGCGCATTCCGATGCCAAACGCGTCAGTCGCGGCGGAAACGCTCTCGGGCGGCAACCTGCAGCGCATCGTGCTGACCCGGGAACTCGGTCAGCGGCACAAGCTGATCGTGGCGTTCTATCCGACTCGAGGGCTCGACGTGCCCAGCGCGGTGGCGGCCCGGCAACTGCTGGTGAGCACGCGCGACGAGGGGTCTGGTGTTCTGCTGATTTCGGAGGACCTCGACGAATTATTCACGTTGAGCGACTCCCTCCTTGTGCTGTGCGAGGGACGAATCGTGGGACGCTTCCATCCCGACGAGACCACTCGGGACGCGGTGGGCCGCCTGATGACCGGAGCGACGGCCTGATATGGCAGCAACTGGCACACTCGCGAGACCCTCCTACGGGCTATCGCCGAATCAGCGAGACGCTGCACTGCGGGTTGGCGGTCCAGTGATCGTCGCGCTGGCGGGCTTCTCGATCCTGCTGGCGATCTACGGGAAGAACCCGCTCGACACGTACTGGGACGTTCTGCACGCCACATTCGGCAGCGCACGCGGATTTGGCGAAGTGCTCGTGATCATGATTCCGCTGATGTTCTGCGCGCTCGCAGTGGCGATCCCCGCGCGCATCGGGCTGGTGAATGTAGGCGGGGAAGGGCAACTGTACCTGGGGGCCGTCTTCGCTGCGTTTGTCCCGCTGACGTGGCCGGGGCTGCCAATCGGAGTCATGCTGCCGCTGATGCTGCTCGCCGGGTTTCTCGGGGGCGGACTGTGGGCAGGCGTGCTAGGCTTCCTGCGCGCGCGCGGCCTCTTGAGCGAGGTGCTGTCGACGCTCTTGATGAATTCGGTTGCCGGCTACTTGCTGTCCTATTTGGTCTTCGGCGTATGGCGCGACCCCCAGAGTTCCAATTTCCCGCAAAGCAAGACCTTCCCGCACGCGGGCGTGCTCCCACACTTCTGGACTGGGCGCCTGCACATCGGCCTGTTCATCGCGCTCGCCGCCGTGGCGCTGTTCTGGTTCATCCTCTACAAGACGCGCTGGGGTTACGAGATGCGGGCGATCGGGGGAAATCCTGAAGCGGCCAAGAGAAGCGGGATTCCGATTGCCTGGTATATCGTCATCCTCATGATCATCGGCGGCGGCATCGCGGGGATCGGGGGCATGGCGGAGACGTCGGCGATTCAGGGTCGGCTGCGCCCGGGGTTCTCCTCCAGTTACGGCTATATCGGGTTTCTCATCAGTTGGATGGCGGGGCACAACCCGGTGCTGATCGTGCTGATGTCGTTCATGCTCGCGATCATCACATCGGGGCGCGATGTGCTCCAAATCACGCAGAATTTGCCGGGCTCAGCGGTGAATATCCTCATGGCGCTGATCCTGTTTGTAGTGCTCGCGCGGCGTACGCGCAAGGCCGGTGAAGCATGAGCACATCATTCTTCTCGGGTGTCCTGTCGGGTGCCGTGCTCTCAGGCACATCGATTCTCTACGCGACGGTTGGCGAGGTGATTGGAGAGCGGTCGGGCATCGTCAACCTTGGTCTCGAGGGAGTGATGCTCATCGGCGCAGTTATCGGCTTCGTCGTGACGGCCGAAACGGGAAACGCCTATGCGGGCATCCTTGCGGCCGGTCTCGCTGGCGCGGCGTTCAACATGCTGTTCGCATACCTGGTGGTGACGCGGCGGGGCAGCCAACTGGCGTCGGGGCTCACCATGATGTTCTTCGCGCTTGGTCTTACCGCGATTATCGGAAAATCGTACGTTGGCCGGCCGATCGATGGCCTGAAAAATCTGCGCATACCCGGGCTAGCGAGCATCCCGCAAATCGGGCGCCCGCTCTTCGACAAGGATCTCCTCGTCTACCTCGCAATCCCGGTGGCGATAGGCGTCTGGTTTTTGCTCTATCGAACGGCCTGGGGGCTGCGTGTCCGCGCAGTCGGCGAGGACCGCACCGTGGCCTTCGCCGCAGGCCTCAAGCCGCGCTGGCTGCAGTACCAGGCCCTGTTCGCCGCGGGGATGCTGGGCGGCATTGGCGGCGCACACCTGTCCATCGCCTACACGAAAACGTGGCAGGAAGGCATGACGGCTGGAGCAGGCTTCATCGCCGTGGGGCTGGTGATCTTCGCGACATGGTCGCCGTTGCGTGCGATTCTCGGTGCGTTGCTCTTCGGAGGTGCTGTGGCGCTACAATTGCAACTCCAGGCCCGTGGCACGAGCATCTCGCCCTTCCTGCTCGATATGATTCCGTATGTCGTAGTCCTCGTTGTGCTGATGGTCTTTGGTCGGGTTAGGGGGCGGGTTGTCCCCGCGGGTCTTAAGGATGTCTTTGAAGGCACCGGCTGAACACGTGCAGTCGGGACCTGAGGAGTAGGCCGGCTGAGAACAGCCGGAGAAAAAGGAGAGGAAATATGTTGAGACGATTGCCGAAGAAGTTGCTCGCCTTGGCGAGCATCGCCGCCGCTGTCATCCTGGCGACGGCAGCATGCGGCGGGAGTTCGAGCCCAACGGCGAAGCCGGCGGCCGGAACTCCGGCGCACGCCCCATTCGTGATGGGCATCATCCATGTCGGTTCGAAGACGGACGCCGGGTACAACCAGGCGCATGCCGAGGCGGCGGCCCAGGTGGTCAAGAACCTGCCGTACGTCAAGTTGCTCGAGACGGAGAACATCCCCGAAAATGCCGACGTATCCCGCGTGATCGAGAACATGATTGCCCAAGGCGCGAAGTTCATCGTGCCGGCGAGTTTCGGCTACCTGGATCCGGCGCTCGATACTGCCTCGAAACATCCGGACGTGATGTTCGATCATCCGGCGGGATTCAAGCAGGCGGACAATTTCCACACGTACTGGGCCGCGTCTGACCAGTACTCCTATGCCCTAGGCATGGCCGCAGGCAAGATGACGAAGACGAACAAACTGGGGTTCATCGCCGGGTTCCAGATCCCGAACATCATCGATTCGGTCAACGCCTTCACGCTTGGGGCCCGTTCGGTCAATCCCAAGGCGGAGATGCGGGTGATCTACGACAACGCCTGGCTGGATTCCGCAAAGGAAGCGGCCTCCACCAACGCGCTGGCGGACCAGGGCGTGGACGTGGTGACGATGATCGTGGACTCCCCGATCACAGTCGTGAAGACGGCGGAGTCTCGCGGCATGTACACGGTCGGCTTCCATTCGACGGCCGTGCAGCAGTACGCGCCGAAGGGCTGGATCGGCGGCATCGGCTTCACCTGGGGAGGCTTCTTTACCCGCGAAGTGCAGGCCATCGAGGCCGGCACGTGGAAGTCGAACCCGAAGAACCTGATCGGTTCGCTCACTACCGACATGGTGACGCTGGCTCCGTTCGGGTCGGCAGTGCCCGACGACGTGAAGCAGACGGTCCAGGCCAAGATCCAAGACTTTAAGAGTGGCAAGGCACAAGTCTTCGCCGGGCCAATCAAGGACAACAAGGGTAATCTCAAGATCGCGGCTGGGCAGGTGGGCGATCCCAGCCTGGTCAACACCTTCGATTGGTACGTCGAGGGCGTAGTCGGCCAGTAGGCTGAACAGAGCCGAAAGCGGGGCGGCACCGCCAAGCGGTTGCCGCCCCGCAGTCTTTCAAGGAGTGTCGCGTGCCCATAACGGTGCCCGCCGACCCATATCGCTGGCCATACGATGGCAATCTGTCGCCGAGGCGTGCGGCGTTGATGCTCATCGACTGGCAGCATGACTTCTGTGGGCGCGGCGGGTACGTCGACAAGATGGGCTACGATATCGCCAACACGCGTCGCGGGATTGAGCCGTCGCAGCGCGTGCTCGCAGCGTGCCGAAAGCTGGGTTTCACGATCATTCACACGCGCGAAGGGCATAAGCCTGACCTCTCCGACTGCCCGCCAAACAAGTTGTGGCGCTCGAAGCAGATAGGCGCTGGCATCGGCGATATGGGGCCGTGCGGACGCATCCTCGTCCGCGGCGAGCCTGGCTGGGAAATCATCGAGGAACTGGCCCCACTCCCTGGAGAGGCTATCGTTGACAAGCCGACGAAGGGGTCGTTTACGGCTACCGACCTCGACCTCGTCCTGAAGAATCGCGGCATCACGCACATCGTGCTCACCGGCATCACTACGGACGTCTGCGTCCACACGACGATGCGCGAGGCGAACGACCGAGGCTACGAGTGCCTGCTGCTCGAGGACTGCACAGGCGCGACGGATGAGGGGAACTATCTTGCAGCGATCAAGATGATCAAGATGCAGGGCGGGGTCTTCGGCTCGGTCTCAGACTCTCGAAAGTTCCTCCGCGCCATCGCGGGACTGAAGAGCGTCGCTCGATGACGGCGAGAGATAGTTTTCGAGCCGCACTTGCGGACACCCAGCGCTACCGCGTAGACGCGATGATGCGTCGACCGGCGTTCACGTACTCGCTCGAGCGGTACGCGAGCGATGCGAGCCAGAAGATCAAGTCGCTGCCAGCCGGACCACGGCGCGCGCCGTCCCTGGGCACCGTGGCAGGCGCGGCGGAGGCGATGGCTCAAGGACGCCTGAGCGCCACCGAACTGTTGAACGAAGCGATCGGCGTAATCAAGGCGAAGAACTCCTCACTCAATGCATTCACCTTCCTCGCGCCGGAAGAAGAATTGCTCCGCGAGGCGAAGCGCCTCGATAGCGAGCGGGCTCGTGGACGAGTCCGCGGTGCCTTCCACGGCATTCCTGCTTCGGTGAAGGATGTGCTGCACGTCCGCAGCATGCCAACGACCGCGAGTTCTCGGGTGATGCATGTGACACCGGCCGCCGACGCGACCGCCGTCGGACGGCTGCGCGACGGCGGTGCGCTGCTCGTCGGCAAGACGCACACCCACGAGTTCGCGCTGGGCGTGACGACCCCGCAGAGTCACAACCCCTGGGATCCAGCGCGTGACCCCGGCGGCCCGAGCGGCGGGTCGGCTATCGCTGTCGCCACGGGCATGAGCCTCGTGAGCCTGGGCACGGATACGCGCGCATCCATTCGAGTGCCATCTGCACTCTGCGGCATCGTGGGGTACAAGCCAACCTACGGCCTCGTCTCCACCGATGGCATCGTGGTGCTTTCGTGGAGCATGGATCACACCGGGCTCATGGGTCGAACAGTCCGCGACACTGCGCTGCTCATGAACGCAGCGCAGGGGCCGGACATACGCGACCCGAACACCGTGAACAGGCCCCCGGACAATTACACCCTATATCTCGACAAGGATGTTCGCGGCCTGCGCGTGGGCTTGGCGCTGCACGGACTCACCGGTGCCGATCCCGCAGTGCTCGCGGCCTTCGATCAAGCCGTCGAGGCGCTGCGCGCCGCGGGGGCGCAGATCATCGAGACGAGCACGCCATCGGCGCAGGACATCCGGCTCTGCACATCGCTGGGCATGGTCATGAGCCGGTGTGAGGCCGCTGCCTTCCACCAGGCATTCCCCGACGCGGCCAATCTGTACACAGAGCCGGTGCGCGAGCAACTCGACGAGGCGAGGCACGTCACGGCGGTGGACTACCTCGCTGCACAGCGCTTCCGCAGCGAGTTCGCCGAGCGCATGGCAGCGCACTTCCAGGAGTTCGACGCGCTGCTGCTGCCGACGAGCAAGGTACCGGCGCCCGCCCTCGGAGAGAGCGACCGGTTCATCATGATTCTGTCGGAGAACTGCATCCCCTGGAGTTTCATCGGCTTCCCGGCACTATCGGTTCCCTGCGGCTCAACGCCCTCGGGACTGCCTGTCGGAGCACAACTGGTCGGCGCGCCATTCAACGATGGCGCGGTGCTGGCGCTGGCGTCGGCGGTCGAGTCCGCGCTCGGAGTACGATTCCCGTGAGGCAATCGTAAACGCCATGGCGGTCGAGGAACAACGCAGCGCAGCGACGATGGTTGGTACCACGGCTCGAGCCGCGATGGCGGCGTCAGGCTTCGAAGGACGCGTCGTGGCAGCCGTCTCGAACGCGGTGTACATCAAGAGCGAGGCCGGGGAGTTGTTTTGGATGACGACTCCAGGCAATGTGATTCACGCGCGCGCAGTGATCGCCCCATGCCATCTCCGCGGTCTCTCGCCAGGCGCGGCCACCGCCGTCGACCGTGGCTGGCTGACCGTCGGCGCGGATGTGCGCGTCGAAGTGGCCCACGCGCCCGTGTGGGACCCGCCATTGGTCGGCCCGGCGGCAGCGGCGGAGATGTCGAGGGCGGCAGCAGCATTCGTGACGCTGCTCAACAGCATCGCTCCTGTGGCGCCATCGAGTGGCCTCGCCCCTGCCATCGCCCACGTTCTATCCACGGCGACCTCTACCCCAGTCGTCGTCGCTGATGCGCTACTTGGCGCGAGCGAGGCTGTGCGCAGCGTCCTCGATGCTATGTCGGCGCGGCGGCCCGATGCCCTCCGGCAGGCTGCGGGTCTGCTCGGACTAGGCCCAGGGCTCACCCCGTCAGGCGACGATTTCGCTGGCGGGCTGGTCTTCGCGATGCGGGCGCTACACGTCGCCTACCCCGAGCGCTTCGGCTGGGACGGCAGCGCGGCCAGCGAGATGCTCGCGCGTGCTCGGCAACAGACGAACAGTATCAGCGCCGAACTCCTGCACGACCACATGGAAGGCCGCGGGGCCGGGCCGCTGCACGATGTCGCTCACGCCGTACTGACGGCCCAGCCAATCGGACGGCTGATGCCAGCCGCGGAAGGGCTCACACGCATTGGCCGTACCACAGGCTGGGACATCCTGACTGGCTTCTGCGCGGGGATGCTCCCGCTTTGTCGCGAGTCTCGCAACTGAGTCAATCTCTGGAAAGAGGCAAGCCATGGACTTGAAAGCCAAGATCGACGCAGCAAACGCTGAGGTGGTGAAGCGCATCACCTCGGCAGACCCCGTGCTGCTCGACGTCGTCCCTGCGGGACAAGTCATCCCGGGACTCACCGATCGCATGGTCATGCACTCTGGTCCGCCCGTTACCTGGGAGAAGATGTGCGGAGCGCAGCGCGGCGCGGTCATCGGCATGACGATCTTCGAAGGCTGGGCCTCAACCCCACAGCAGGCGCAGGAACTGCTCGCCTCCGGAGCCATCAAGTTCGAACCGAACCATCATCATCAGACGGTGGGCCCAATGGCCGGAACGATCACGAAGTCGCTGCCCGTGTGGGTCGTCCAGAACCGCGCCTTTGGCAATCTCGCCTATTGCCGCACGCCCGATGCCCGGCAGCAGTTCGGCGACTTTAGCGAACAGGCCATCGGGGGCATCCGTATGTGGCGCGACGTCTGGGGCCCCTCGATATCCAAGGGTCTGCAAACGATCAAGGGTGGCCTGCCGCTCAAGCCAATCATCGCCCGTGCGCTGCAGATGGGCGATGAATTGCACAACCGACCGGACGCCGCCTCACAGCTACTCTCCGGCCAACTGGCTCAGGCGATGGTGCGGGCCGACGTCGCTAAGGATGCGCTTCTCGCTACACTCGGCTGGACGGCGGGCAACCCTTTCATGTTCCTCGGCGTCTCGATGGCGTGCGGGAAAGCGGCCACCGACCCCTGCGCTGGCGTGGAGTACAGCACCGTAGTCACAACGATGGCTCGCAACGGCACCGAGTTCGGCATCCGCGTGGCCGGACTCCCTGGTGAATGGTTCACCGCGCCCTCGCCCAAGATCGAAGGACTCTTCATGCCCGGCTTTTCTGAGGCCGACGCTGGTCGCGACATGGGCGACTCGGCGATCACGGAGACGGTGGGCTGGGGCGGCTTCGTTATCGGCGGCGCGCCAGGCATCCTCGCGCTCGTCGGCGGGACAGCAGAGCAGGCGCTGGCCTGGAGCCGCGACATGCGGAGGATCACCGCTGGCACGAGTCCGGACTTTCGCATCCCCGCACTGAATTTCGAAGGTGCCCCAGTAGGCATAGACATTCGCAAGGTGGTGCAGACAGGCATCCTGCCGGTCATCGACACGGCCATCGCGCACAAGGACCCGGGCTATCCCAACCTAGGCGCCGGCATCGTGCGCCCACCGATGGACTGCTTCAAGTCTGCGCTGCGGCGATTTGCGACAAAGTACGGAGCGGCGTAGGCTGCGGCATGGTCACCGATCACGCCATCATCGCCAACCAGTACTTCGATTCCGTCTTCTTGATGCGCGTCGCCAAGCGCATCAGTGCGGCGGACGGGATAGAACTGGCGGCTGCCGTGATGGCGACGGCCAAGAACCTCGAGGCGCTGGCGCAAGCTGGATTCGCGAGCGCCGCTCATGGACCCGTAGCACCGAATGACGTAATTGTCGCTGTGCGAGCGAGCGACGCCGCCCACGCCCGCGCCGTGCTCGATAACCTCGACAAATGGCTGACTAGAGAAGAGACCATCGCCGCGACGACCGTGACCAGCCTCGGCGAGGCACTGCGCGTCGAAGCCGGTGCAAACCTCGCGGTCATCTCAGTGCCCGGTGAGTACGCCGCGCGCGAGGCGAGAGCAGCCCTCGAGCAAGGACTGCACGTCTTCGTGTTCAGCGACAACGTCTCCCTCGATGATGAGGTCGCCCTCAAGCAACTCTCTCACGAGCGCGGCCTGCTGCTGATGGGGCCAGACTGCGGCACAGCCATCATCGGCGGCGCTGGCTTGGGATTTGCTGACAGCGTGCGCCGCGGTCCCGTTGGCGTTGTCGGCGCAGCGGGCACCGGGCTGCAAGAGGTCACAACGCTGGTGCACCGCCTCGGCTCCGGTATCGCACACGCCATTGGCACGGGGAGTCACGATCTTTCGGACGCCGTTGGTGGTGTCACCGCGCTCCAGGCGCTGGACGCTTTGGAGGCGGATCCGAATACCAAGGTGATCGCGCTCATCTCCAAGCCGCCGGGCCAGGTGACCCTGCAGCGGATCAAAGAGCGGCTCAGGCTCATGGATAAGCCGGTAGTCACCTGCTTCCTGGGTACAGCGGTGGCGAAGGGCGATTGGCCCCATCCGGTCGGCGACCTGGAAGAGGCGGCGCGAGAGTCTGTACGGCTCGCGGGTGGTGCCCACGAGACTCATCTCGGAGGCGTCGATACAGCGGCAAGGACACGCGAAGCGCTCGCCACATTCGGCCGTCGCCAACAGTACGTGCGCGGGCTATTTGCTGGAGGCACCTTCTGCTATCAGGCCCAACAAGTCTTCCGCGCGGCTGGCCTCATTGTCCACTCGAATGAGCCGCTCAGCGGATCGATGAGATTAGACGACCCCTATCGGAGCGTGGGGCACTGTCTCGTGGACATGGGGGCCGATGTGTTCACGGTTGGGCGGCCTCACCCCATGATCGACAGCACGTTGCGGGCGCAACGCGTGGTCGCGGAAGCGCAGGATGCGGAGACTGCCGTACTGCTGCTCGATTTCGTTCTCGGCTTCGGATCGTCACAGGATCCCGCTGGGGACCTGGCGCCATCTATCAAACGGGCTCGAGACGAGGCCAAACGGCTCGGCGGTGCGCTGACAGTCGTAGCCTCCGTCTGCGGCACAGACCTCGATACACAGGGCTACGATAAGCAGGTGAGAACTCTGGAGGATGCTGGGGCGCTGGTCTTTCCGAGCGCGGTCACGGCCGCGCGGTTCGCTGCAGCCCTCGCAGTCGATTTGCAGAAGGTGCGCGCATGACGGAACCGCGTATCCAAGACCTCCTCCGCTCAGGCGTCAAGGCCATCAATATCGGCGTGCCCGACTTCGCGGCGACGCTCGAGGCGCAGGGCATCGCCGTGGTGCACGTCGATTGGCGTCCCCCAGCAGATGGCGACCGCGAGATGATGGGCCTGCTGGACAAGTTGCTATGAGCGAGTCTCGCTATGGGTAAGACCATCGTCGTCGCGCTCGGCGGTAACGCGATTCTCCGCAGCGGCCAGCGGGGAACCCAAGAAGAGCAGTATGCCAATCTGGAACAGGCCTGCCTTCACCTGCTGCCGTTGGTCCGTGAGGGGCATCGCATCGTCCTGACGCACGGCAACGGCCCTCAAGTGGGTAACCTGCTGATTCAGCAGGTCGAGGCTGCAGACTACGCCCCCATGATGTCCATGGACATCTGCGTGGGCATGACGCAGGGGCAGATCGGCACGCTGCTGGTGCAGGCGTTGACGAACCAACTGCGCGAGTCGGGCATCCAGCGCGACGTAGTCACCCTCGTCAGCCACTTTCTCATCGACCCGGACGATGCCGACTTCAAAACGCTCTCCAAGCCCGTCGGTCCATTTCTCGACGAACAGCTGAAACGCCGCTACGAAGCGCTCCCAGGTCACGTGATCAGGCAGATAGGCAAAGATCCCGCCCGGCCCTACCGTCGGGTCGTCGCCTCGCCGCGACCGCTGCGCCTCATCGAGAAGCGCGCGCTGCGTGCGCTGTCCGAGGCTGGCGTGATTGTAGTAACGGCGGGCGGCGGCGGCATCCCCGTCGCCATCGACACGAACGGGACGTTGCGCAGCATCGAGGCGGTCATCGACAAAGACCTGGCGGCCGAGAAGATTGCCGAGAGCATCGCGGCCGACGTCCTCCTCATCCTGACCGACGTAGAGGCAGTCGCCTTGTACTACGGTACGCCCAAGCAGCGGTTCCTCCGCGATGTGACGCTCGACGAGGCGCGGGGCTACTATGCCGAAGGCCACTTTGCCAGCGGCAGCATGAGCCCGAAAGTGCTCGCGTGCATGCAGTTCCTCAAGTACGGCGGCGACGCGGCCATCGTCGCCGGACTGGCCTCGGCCGCCCAAGCGATCGCCGGCAAAGCGGGTACCCGTTTCGTGAAGCGTTAGGAGCGACCGGTGCGCCACATCCTCGAAGCCCAGCAGTTCGATAAGAAGACGATCACGCTGCTCTTCCACGCGACCGAGCGGATGGAACAGGTCGCGAAAGCGGGCGGCTCCACCGAGTTGCACGGCAAAATCATGGGGACGCTCTTCTATTCGATCAGCACCCGCACCCGCCTATCGTTCGAAGCCGCGATGCTCCGACTCGGCGGCAACGTCGTCTCTACCGAGCACCCGCAGGAGTTCTCAGACTCCGCCATAGGCGGCACGATCGAAGACACCATTCGCATGATGGCCAGCTTCGTGGACGTCATCGTACTGCGCCACCCTCACGAGGGCTCGGCAGCCAAGGCCGCCGCGGTCTCCAGCGTGCCCGTCATCAACGCTGGCGATGGCGGCGACCAACACCCGACGCAGGCACTCCTCGATCTCTACACCATCTACCGCGCCATGGACGGCATCGACGGCGCATCCGTGGTGATGATGGGCGACCTGGCCAACAGCCGCACTGTCCGCTCGCTGTGTTACTTCCTCGGCAAGTACACCGGAGTCAAACTGTGGCTCGTGGCGCCGCCTGAACACGCCATGCGGCCTGACATCATCGACTACCTCACCCGGCACGGTGTCGCGTTCACGCAAGTGTCTGGGGCCGGCGAGCAACTCACCAACGCGCTCCGTACCGCCGATGTCGTCTACCAGACGGACCTACCTCCCGACAAAGCCGCTGCATCCGTGCAGCACCCCTCACGGATGGACTTCGCCATCACCAGGAAGGTGCTGCAAGTGATGCGCCAGCGAGCGATCATCATGCACCCCTTCCCGCGCACCGACGCCATCGCGCGAGAAGTGGACGACGACCGCCGCGCCTTCTACTTCCAGCAGATCACTAACGGCCTCTACATCCGCATGGCCCTGCTCCACATGCTTCTTGGCAACAACGCGTGAAGATGGCTCCTTCGGCCTAGAGGCCCGTTACCTTTGATGTTCGAGTTCAACCCGCTCACAGTGTTGGCCGGCAAGTTCGCATCCATCGTCGGCTCAGGGATGGTTCCCAAGTCGGACGTCTGGAATGCGACTGGGCCTACCACGCCCTGATTAAAGAGTGCCGCTACCTGTGCGAGGGCCACGTCCAGGCTAGGAATCGGGGGCTCCGTAGGCGTCACTGTGGGCTGCGGCGTAGTCGTCGCCCCGGGGCGCGGAGTCGCTGTCGCGGCCGATGGTGTCCCCGATGGTCGAGCCGTAGACGTCGATCCCGCCTGCCCGGGAGTGGGCGATGTCGCCGTCGCACCCGATGACGGCGGGCCACCCGCCGATGTCGCGGTAGGCTGTTGCGTACCGCCGCCACTGCAAGCCGCGAACGTCAGCGCAGCCGCTGTCGAGATGATCGCGATCGTCAGTTTGTAGTTCATATTCGTCCTCTTCCGCGCACGATTACTTCTTGGCCCACTGATCAGGCTGGTCTGCCGGGTTCGAGGTGAAGTAGAAAGTGTCGAGAATCGCAGCCGACGACGTGGTGGCGACCTTTGTCACCTTCATCGTGTGCTTGCCAGCCTCGAGGCGCACCTTCGCCGTCGCGTGCCATCCGTAGTCGCCCTTCGGTCCGGGCGAGGCGATGTCGATCGAGTCGTAGTTCCCTGCGTCCTTGTTATCGATGTTGATGTTCACTACTCGAGCGCCCAGCGGGTGCTTGTTGTCGTCGAAGTCCCGGATCCACAGTGTGTAGTCGCCCGCTGCGAGGATTTGGAAGTTGTATGTGAGACTCT
>JACQEE010000268.1 GCA_016200725.1 Chloroflexota bacterium | reverse complement strand
CGCGTCGAGCAGCACTTCGTATATGGCGAAGAACGTTGGCGACGCCTCATCCCATTCGATGTCCAGTCGTGGCAGCGTCTGTGGCGGCCGCGTCCCCGGGCTTCGCACTGCCGCCCAGACCTGATGCGACCCCGGCTTGCCATCGATGAGACTGACCACCAGCGTGAGCGGCACCCGCGCCGTAGTTCCCTCGGGTGTCCGCTGCACCGTCGCGAACAACTTGTGGCGCACCCCGATCAAGTTCGTGACGCCATCCCATTCCCCATCTTGGAACTGGTGACAGACCACCGCGTACTGGATGCGCATGCCACGAGTCTAGCCAGCGCCGCTCGCGAAGGTCAAACCGTTATCCCATGCTAGAATTGCGCTCGAAGCCAATCTGGGGGAGACCATTGTCGGGCGTTGTCGTCGATCAGGTATCTAAAGCCTTTGCCCGCAACGACGCCGAGTTGCAAGCGCTCGCCTCCGTCAGCCTTCGCGTCGTTGACGGCGAGTTCGTCTCGCTCATCGGCCCGAGCGGCTGCGGTAAGACGACGCTCCTGCGGATCATCGCCGGCCTGCTGCCCGCGACGACCGGCTTCGTCACTATCGATGGCCTCTTGCCGCGAGACGCCCAGCGCCGAAAGGCCATCGGCTTTGTCTCCCAGGACCCGGCGCTGCTGCCTTGGCGTTCTGCGATTGCCAACGTCCTCCTGCCGCTGCAAGTCAATCGTCGCGCGGGCGAGGTGGGTCATGGCCACGCCGAGAGCCTCCTCGACACGGTCGGCCTCTCCACCTTCGCTCGCTATTACCCCCACGAACTCTCGGGTGGCATGAAGCAGCGCGTCGCTCTAGCGCGAGCCCTCGTCTTCGACCCGTCGCTGTTGCTCATGGACGAACCACTCGGCGCCCTCGACGAACTCACTCGCGCCGCGATGCGATACGAACTGCTGCGCATCTGGGATGCCAGCCGCAAGACGGTGATTATGGTCACGCACAGCGTCGCCGAAGCCGTCGCCATGTCCGACCGCGTGATCGTTATGTCAAAGGCCCCAGGCCAGATCGCCGGCGAGGTGAAGGTGACGCTGCCTCGCCCCCGCGAAGCTGGCATCGAGCGCGCATCCGCTTTCCTCGATTGCGTCGTCGAGGTGCAGCGCCTCCTCGCGGCGAGCGGTGCATTCACGCTGGCAGGACGCTAGCCATGGCGCGTCAGGTCGAAGCCAGGCCGCCGTCGATGATGCTGGAGTCCGCCCACGTGCCGCGTCGGCGCGTCCTTTCATGGAAACTCGTGCGCAAGTGGCTCTCGCCGGTGCTTTGGAACGTCGTTCCCCCGTTGGTCGCCCTCTTCATCGCCGGCCTCGTCTGGCAGCTGGTGGTCGAGGCGCGTCACACCCCCGTCTACATCTTGCCGAAGCCTACCGTCATCCTTCACCGCCTCTTTGGCGACCTCGGCTACTTCGCCCATCGCGGCTGGGAGACGCTCTACGAGGCGATCGCCGGCTTTGCCCTTGCCACCGCGATTGCGATAGCCCTCGCAATCGTCATGGCGCATTCCCGTGTCGTTGAGCGCACGCTCTTTCCCATCGCGATTCTCGTGAAGGTGATGCCCATCGTCGCCATCGCGCCGCTGCTCGTCATCTGGTTCGGCTTCGGCGTCTGGCCCAAGATATCCGTTGCCGCCCTCATCACCTTCTTCCCCGTGCTCGTCAACGCCATCGTTGGCCTTCGCTCCGTCAACCCCAGCGCCCTCGATTTCCTCCGCTCCCTCGATGCCACTCCTCTCGAAATCTTCTGGCGCCTGCGCGTCCCCAGTTCTCTGCCCTACCTCTTCGCCGCCTTCCGCATATCCATCCCGCTCTCCGTCATCGGCGCGGTCGTTGCCGAATACCCCTTCGGCGACCGCGGGCTCGGCAAAGTCATCGCCATTTCCTACAACAACCTTGACATGCCGACCATGTTTTCGGCTATCGTTACCCTTGCTGTGATCGGCATCGGCCTCACCGTTCTCACTGCAGCCGTGGAACGCAGGCTGGTGTTCTGGCACGAATCGAACCTCGCCCAGTAAGCGCCGAGTAACAGGGCCGCTTAGACCACCACCGCCTTCACGCTATGAAAGGACGATGGCCAGGCCCCGAGCGCAGGGCAGGTTCCCCAAATGGCTGAGCAAACCCTAGCCTTCGGAGGTGTGCGCTAGTCCGAGTCCAAACGTTTGACCATTCCACCAACTCCGATGCTCCTCGCAGGCGATATCCGCGCTGACGAGCGGGATCGGTCATGTCACGTTCACAAACGTTGAAAGGACACTGGATGAAGACGCATCGCTCAGCCCGGGCTGGCTTGTCAGCCCGAAGGCACTGGCTTATCGCTTGCCTCCTGCTCGTCGCTGCCCTCGTGGCCGCGTCGTGCGGCAGCAGCGAAGCCCCACCAACTCCGACGGCGGCGCCTGGCCCGACCGCGACTCCACTGCCGCCGCCCACAAAACTCAAGTTCATGGCCGGCTTCAAGCCGCAGGCCGACCTTCCCTTTGCCGCCGCCTACGTGGCGAAGGAGAAAGGCTATTTTCAGCAGCAAAACCTCGACGTCGACATCTCGCACGCACTGCAGAGCGAGCACCTGAAACTGCTTCTCGCCGGCGACATCGACGTCACCACCGCCGACGCCGGCTCCGTGCTCAACCGGCGCTCCGACCCTGCCGTCCCGATCCGGGCGATCACGCTCTTCGGGCAGAAGGGCCAGACGGGCTTCGCCGTGCTCCAGAAGTCGGGCATCCAGACTGTCAAGGACTGGGAGGGCAAGACCTTCGGCTACAAGACCACGCCGCCGCCCGAATACCTCGCTCTGCTCAAGGCCGCTGGCGTCGACCGGTCCAAGATCAAGGAAGTGCGCGTCGGCTTCGACCCGCGCATCCTCTCCGAAGGCCAGGTCGACATCCTCGCCGTCTTCAAGGCCAACGAGCCCGACGTCCTCGCCAAGATCAACGCGCCCACGAAGGTCTTCAACCCCGAGGACATCGGCGTGGCAACTCTGGGCCTTACCTACATCGCGACTACCGATCGCATCGCTAAGGATCCAGGCTCGATCCATCGCTTCGTGAAGGCGACTTTGCGCGGCCTCGCATTCGCATTCCAGAACGAAGAGGAGACGCTCGACATCGTTCTGAAGTACGCTCCGGCGGAAGACCGCGAGCATCAGCGATTCATGCTCCGCGCGGAACTCAAGGACGCCAAGACTGCGCTAACCGAAGCGAGCGGCCTCGGCTTCATGACCGATCAGCAATGGCAGAGCCTCTACACCGAGTACCTCGACTATGGCGCGATCCCCAAGCCGTTCGACTACAAGACAGCCTACGACGACCAGTTCGTCAAAGGCGCCTACCAGAACGGCAAACTCGTCTGGCCTTGATTCGAGTCGACTCGTGCGTGTGATGCGAAGGGGCGGTCGGCGACCGCCCCTTCATCTTGTTTGACACGTCTACGGAGCGTCGCTACGCTCCGCGCGCACTGCTACAGGAGGCAATCATGGTTACCAAAAAGGCGACCAAGAAACCCGTCGCGGCTCCCGCAACCCGTCAGGCATTCGAAAACATCATGCCGCGCTTCGGCGAACTCACCCGCGACGTCCTCTTCGGCGACGTGTGGGAGCGCCCCGGCCTTTCCCAGCGCGACCGCAGCCTCATCACCATCGCCGCGTTGACTGTGCTCTATCGCACCGACCAACTGCGGGGGCACATCGGCCGCGGCCTCAGGAATGGGCTGACCAAAGTGGAGATCGCTGAACTCATCCAGCACATGGCCTTCTATGGCGGCTGGCCTGTCGCTGTGAACGCCTTCAACGTGGCTCGCGATGTGTTCGCAGAGAACAAGTAGACACTAGGGCTTCGCCTTCCCCTGTTCGCCCACCTCGGATACCCGCACGGAGGCGGGCACGCTCACGAGTGTCGCCCCGCCGTCGACGTACATCGTGCTGCCGGTGAGATACGCGCCAGCCGCCGATGCCGCGAAAATGCACGCGTAGGCGATCTCCTCAGGCTGCGCATACCTTCCGAGCGGGATCGCCCGCAGGTACTTCTTGTCTGCATCAGGGTTCGTCCAGAGTTGCTTTCGAACGCCCTCGGTCTCCGTCTGCCCTGGCGCGACGCACATCACGCGGATGCCATGTCGCGCCCACTCCAGCGCCAGCGTGTGCGCCATCGCCTCGACGCCGCCCTTGCCCGACGCCGAGTGCACATTCCCCGGCGACCCCGTGATCGGCGTGTTCGACGTGATGTTGATGATGACTCCGCCTCGTTTCGCCGCGATCATCGCTTTGCCCACAGCCTGCGAGCAGTGCCACGTCCCGTCGAGCACGATCCGTATCACTGAGTTCCATCCATTCGGCGAGAGGTCCTCCGCGGGCACGTTGAAGTTACCTGCGGCGTTGTTCACCAGGATGTCCACTTTGCCGAACTCGGCGATTGCCTTGGCGACCATCGTGTCCACCTGCGCCCGCTCGCGCACGTCGCATTGCACCGCGATCGCCTTTCGCCCGAGCGAGCGCACTTCGCTGGCGACCTTCTCGAGGTTGTCCACCTTGCGGCTCGCCAACACCACGTCCGCGCCCACCTTGGCAAACTCGAGCGCAATGGCCCGGCCGATGCCGGTGCCGCCACCCGTCACAATGGCCACCTTCCCCGCGAGCGTGTCTGGCTTGAAGACGGTCACCGCGCAGCCTTCTTCGGCAGTCGGCTGACCAACGGCCAATACTTCTTCTCGCGCGACGGCAGCACGACCGTGCCGCTACCCGGCATCACATTCTCGCCGCGCTGGTTGATCGCCGTTGTCTCGATGTCCACGCACGGCTCACCATCGGCATCGATGTACTTCTTCGTGACCTTTCCTTCGAATCGCACCGCGTCCGAGAGGTACACGAACTTGCGGTACTCGCCATAGTTCTTCTTCAGCCAGCCCTCGTCGCCCATCCAATCGAGGAACAACTGGATTTGCCACGCATGCCTCTGCGCCCCGGCGTCGTACGGATACGGCAGGCCAGCCGAACGCGCCGCCTGTTTGTTGTAGTGCACGCCGTAGACCGGCTCCTTCGCCCCTGTCTCCGGGTCGCGGAAGGCCCACGCCGGGTGACGCGCGTACTCCCACAACGCCGCGCCGTGCGCCATGACCTGCACTGGTGCCGACCCGATGCAGTACGCCACGATGTCTGTCAGCCCCAGCGGTCCCTTGGTGATCGGCCCTACCTTGTCGCCAACCTTGGTGTTCTCCCAGTACCGCACCT
>JACQEE010000267.1 GCA_016200725.1 Chloroflexota bacterium | reverse complement strand
TCCCGGAGTTACGCCGCTTTCACGACGATGGGCTCTGGGCCCCATTCGGCGGTTGCATCCGTTCGCCAGCGGACATTGCCTTTGCAAGTTGCGCGGCCATCGCCGAATCGAGGGCCGGCTGCTCGAGCCGGCCTTCCTGCTCAGCACCGCTGCTGCGATACTTCGCCAGGGTCTCCTCGGCCTCCTGCTCGCGCACCTGCTTCATGCTGAGGCCGATACGCTTCCGCTCGGGCTCCACTTTCACGATGCGAACGGCTACCCGCTCGCCCTCTTTGACGACATCTCGTGGATGCTGCACCATCCGGTCGGCCAGTTCCGAGATGTGGATGAGGCCCTCCACGGAGCCCTCCAGCCGGGCGAATGCGCCAAACGTCGCGAGTTTGGTCACCGTCGCCTCCACCACCTTGCCCACCGGGTACTTCTCCGCCACCTCGACCCAAGGCTCCGGGCGGGTGCGCTTCAGGCTCAAGGCGATCCGTTTGGCCGCCTTATCTATTTTGATGACATATACATCGATTTCGTCACCAACTTTGACTACGTCCTGGGGTGCACGGACGGATTCCCAGGACAATTCGGAGATGTGGATGAGGCCATCGGCGCCGCCCAGGTCAACGAAGGCGCCGAAATTCGTCAGGCCGCTGATGCGGCCTTTGCGGACATCGCCTTCCTTCAATTCGTCGAGCAGGTGGTCTTTGCGCTGCTGGCGGAACTCCTGCATGGCCGCGCGCTCGGAGAGGATGACGCGGTTGCGCTTGCGGCTGACCTCGATCACCTTCAAGCGGAGCGTCTTGCCTACGAGGCTGGAGAGGTCGGGGGCCGGCTGGCCATCGGCACCCGCAGGCGCCGGTGCAGGCCGAGGAGCGCTCGACAGTTGCGAGAAGGGAACGAAGCCCTGGACGCCTTCGACGGTGACGACAGCGCCGCCACGGTTATGTCCAGTAACAGGGCCCTCGATGACGTTGCCGGCATCGCACCATTCCTGGAGTTTGCGCCAACCCACCTCGCCACGGGCGCGGTCGACGGAGAGGATTGCGTTGCCGTCGTCGCCTTCAGGACGGATGACCGTGACGACAAGGGTGTCGCCGACCTTCAACTTGTCGAAGTCGGCGGGGGGCATGCTGCGCATCTCGCGCGAGGGGATGATGCCTTCGGTCTTCTGGCCGACGTGGACCAGGATCTGCTCCCGGTCGATCTTCATGATGACCCCGTCGACTACCTGATTCCGCTCCAGCGACGTGTACTTCTCCTCGTCAGCGTCGAGGAGTTGTGCCATGTCGACGGACTGATTCTCAGGCGGTGGGGACACTGTGCACGTTCCTAATCTGTGTGTGCGATGCGTTCATTATAGTGGGGCGCAGGGGGGGTGTAAAGGTTCCACAGGGTAGCCGAAGCATCGTCGACGAGACGGGAGGCCACTCGTGTCGCGAGCGCGCGTAGGGCAGGCATCGAAAGGGTAGTGATGGGCCAGAAATGAACGAAGCCCGCCTCAAGGCGGGCTCGTGATGCCCCTGGCGATGGCATATTTTCCGCAGAGCGTTTACGCCCTAGTATCGTCTGCGCTGACGCGTTTCACTTCCGTGTTCGGGATGGGAACGGGTGGGGCCGCGTCGCTCTAATCACCAAGGACAAAGGAAATATAGCAAGAAAGAGGGTGAAGGGTCAAGGGTCGGGGGCAGGAGCAGAGGGAAGACCTTCAGGAAGACGGGACAAGGCAGAACTCGTTGCCGTCGGGGTCAGCGCAGACGATGAAGGAGCCGCCGACCTTGCTACGGACTCGCTTGGCCAATCGCCCTCCTAGCACTTCGACTTGCTTCAGAGCCGCTTCGAGGTCGGGCACCTCGATATCAAGATGCGCGCGGTTCTTCAGCGTCTTCTTCTTTTCGGGCACCAGTTGGAGGACGAAGCTGAGGCCGGGGGCGACTGCTGTACGACGGAACTGAGGTTCGATTGACGGACCGAACGCATAGCCTGTTACAGCCGACCAGAACGTCTCCGCCCGCGCGAGGTCGTGGACATCGAGCACGAAGGCTTCGAGGCTGCCGACTGCCTTTCTGGTCATTTGTAGCCGCCGACCAGGGCGATACCGAGGTCCTTCCAGAAGCAATCCACCGTGGCGAAGCCAGCCTCGCGCAGCCAGGCGAGTTGATCGTCGAGTCCTGCGGGGAATGGCGGCCATTCGTCGTGGTCGTCATGGCGATGTGGAGCGCGGGCGAGTTCGTGGGTGCTGCCGCGAGGTTGGCCTCCTGGCGACCCCTCAGTCTTCCGACGCGAGAGCATGATTTCCCAGTAGCGGCGCTGGAGGGCAAGCGTCGGCGCGTTGATGAGGTCCATGTTGAGGAAGCAGCCGCCGGAGCGCAGCGCGGCGAACACTTCAGCGTAGACCTCGCGGATACGCGGGGCGTTCTGGAGGTTGTGGAGTGCGAGTGCGGAGACGGCCGCGTCGAACGGGCCACTCGCCCTGGCGAGCGCATTTGACTGCGAGAGATCGGCCTGGACGAAGGCGACTCGCGAGCCGTATTGGACGAGGAGTTTGCGCGCCCAATCGAGCATGGGCTGCGAGTAGTCGAGGAGCGTGACGCGGGCGTTAGGGAAGGCCTCG
>JACQEE010000279.1 GCA_016200725.1 Chloroflexota bacterium | reverse complement strand
CGCGCGCAGTTCGAGACGAACGTGATCGGAGTATTGCTGCTAACGCAGGCAGTGTTACCCACGATGCGACAGCAGCACTTTGGCACCATCGTGAACGTGGGGTCGATCGCAGGCATTACGGGCAGTCCGTCCGGCGGCGCGTACTCGGCGAGCAAGGCGGCGCTGCTCCAGATGACGCGCCTGCTGCGGAGCGAGGTGACACAGTTCGGCGTGCGGGCCGTGCTGATCGAGCCGGGGCTGTATGCGACCGAATTCCACACGAATCAGATCGATGGCACACGCGTGTGGCGCGAAGACTCACCATACCGAGCCAATGTAGACCGGATGCGGGCGCGCATCCCGCGGGGGCTGCACGGCCAGAATGCGCGCGGTTGCGCTTTGCTCATCCGCAAGATCATCGAGGCGCGGCGAACGAAGTTGCGCTACACGGCGGGAGCGGATGCCTTCTTCGCCGCCCGCATCATCCGCTTGATGCCTGACAGCGTCCTCGACATTGGCGCTCGTCGCTTCGTCGGCTGGTAGCCTCTAGCCGGTCGCGGCCAAGCGCTGCTCGCTCGCGAGGGCGAGAAAGCGGCGACGCACGTCGGCGACGGTCACCTTCACCGAGAGGTAGCCGCGCTTGTCAGGACCGAAGGACGCGGGCTGGTGCAGATCGTCGAGCAAGCGCGCCTTGAGACGCTCGAGTGCGGCGGGTCGCAGCGCAGCGAGCGCCTCGGTCACCGCGCGAGGCGGCCGCTGCGTCAGGGCGCAATCGATCTGGCGACGCAGCAGGGCCACTTCGTTGCCGGTGCGGTTGAGCGCGTTGATGCGCGCCATGTGCGGCTCGAGATAACAGCCGCCGAAGCGCATGACCCGGCAGGGCGCCCCCGCGTACTCCTGCTCCATCTCTTCCTTCGCGGAGAGGCCGTGCTCGGCAAGATAGGTCTTGACGTGCTCATCCTCGTAGCCCGGCTCTTCCTTGTTGAACACGAGGAAGACGTTGTACATATTGAAGGACTTCGGCTCGACCTTGATGAACATGGCCCCCTCCTCACTTCCCTTTCTGCTTGGCGAGCGACTCGATGTAGACAGCGATATTCTTCTGGCCCTGGTTCATCGCCCAGTAGTGGTTCGACTTGAAGAGCGGGCGCAGGAGCGGGGAGAACACCTTCACGAAGAGTTTCTCCACGCGCGGGTTCCAGTAAAGCACTGCCTTGGTGCCATTGCCCTCCAGCGTGATCTCCCAATACGAATGCTCGGTGTTGAAGTCGCCCCAGGCCTTGAACTCGATACGCGAGGGCTTCTGGAGCGCCGTGGTCTCGATAGACCAGCGGAGGATGTAGGGGAGCCAGCCCTTCGTCTTGACGCGCACCTTGCCGCCAACCTTGGGGTCGGTGAGGCCATCGAGCACCTCGCACTCAAGGTAGACCTTACCCCACCACTTGGGATAGTCGCCGGGGTGGGCCAGCGCTTCCCACACCTCGTCAGGCGTCGCTGCGACGTGCCAGGTGTTGACGAAGTTGTAAGTGGCCAATCTAACCCCCTGCCCCCTTCCCAAAAGGGAAGGGGGAAACCTCAGCCTTCGCGGACTCAGGACCGAACCCTCACCTTCCTGGCTTCGCCAGGAGTCCTCTCCCGCGGACGGGCGAGGGGAGACGGACCCTCCCTCTAACTCCCTCCCACAAGGGGAGGGAGGATTGCCGACCCTAGGCGGCCTGGCCGAGACCGAGGCCGCGACGCGCCATGAGGTTGCGCTGGATCTCCGAGGTGCCGCCGCCGATGGTGATGCCGCGCTGCGTGAGGTAGATCTGTTGCATCTTGCCACGCAGATGTTCGTGGGGCGAGTGCTCTTTGATCTGGCCGTAGAGGCCGAAGGCTTCCATCACGACCTGGGAGAGGCGCTGGGCCATCTCGCCGGTGTACAACTTGGACATCGAGGACTCGTAGGCGAGCGACTTGTTCTGCGACTGGAGCCAAGCGACTCGATAGGCTAGGAGGCGGGAGACGCGCAGTTCGACCTGGAGTTCGGCGAGTTTGTGGCGCAGGACTTCGTTCTCTTTCAGCGGATAGCGGCCGTTGATACCCTTCTTGAGAAAGGCGACCACCTCGTCGTAGTATTCTCCGCTGATGATCGAGTGGCGGATGAACGAGCGCTCCATGTTCAGCACGGTAGCGCCGCTGTACCAGCCCTTGTTCTTCTCGCCGATCAAGTTCGTCTTGGGGACGCGCACATTGTCGAGGAAGACCTGGTTGAAGGAGTGCACGTCGTTGATGTTCACCAGGGGCTGGAAGGTGATGCCGGGGGTGTGCATGTCCACGATCATGAACGAGATGCCCTTGTGCTTGGGCGCGTTCATATCGGTGCGGGCCATCAGCGCGCCGAAATCGGACTTGTGCGCGTTCGACGTCCAGATCTTCGTGCCGTTGACCACGAAGTCGTCGCCGTCCTCGACGGCCTTCGTCTCCAGGCCAGCGAGGTCGGAGCCGGCGTTGGGCTCGCTCATCAGCTGGCACCAGCGCGAATCAGCCCGCGCGATGCCGGGGAGCCACTTTGTCTTCTGCTCCTCAGTGCCGTGCACGGCGATCGTGGGGCCGACGTTGTTCGTGCCGGCATCCTGGATATACGGGCGTGGCACTTTGTGCTTAGTCATCTCCTCAGCGAAGATCACCTGCTCCATCGGGGTCCAGCCGAGGCCGCCGTACTTTTTCGGCCACGCGCCGGTCAGCCAACCTTTCGCGCCCATCTTCTTGGCCAGTTGCCGCGCGATGTTGTCTTTGTGTTCGCCTTCGTCCTCTTCCTCCTCGGTGTTGTGGCCACCCTTCGTCCAATCGGGCGGCAGTTCCTTGACGAGGAATTGGCGAATCTCCTGGCGAAAGGCTTCTTGCTCGGGTGTGAAACGGAAGTCCATGGACACGGTCTCCTACAGAATGATGCGGCGGAACGGACACTAGCGTACCCGAAAGGCGGCGATGCGGCAAAGCCAATGCAGGCAAGGGCGTTATAATAAGCGAACGATGGCGAGCGAGAAACAGGTGATTTTCTTCGTCGAAGAAGCGCCAGAGGGTGGGTATACCGCCCGAGCGCTGGGTCACGGCATCTTCACAGAGGCCGACTCGCTCGATGAACTGCGCCGCATGGTCCAAGACGCGGTTAGGTGTCATTTCGACGCAGCCGACCGCCCGCAAGTGATTGTCCTGCATTTCGTCCGTCAAGAGGTCATTCCCGCTTGAAAGTGCCGCGGGACGTTGGCGGCGACGATCTCGTCAAGGCACTTCGAAGGCTAGGCTATTCCGTAACTCGCCAGACTGGCAGCCATGTTCGACTGACGATCACCATCGGCGGCGAAACCCGCCAAGTCAGCGTGCCGATGCATGCGTTTCTCAAAATCGGGACGATCCACGGAATTCTTACCGAGGTTGCCGAGCATCTGGGCACAGACACTAATTCGGTGACTCAGAGGCTGTTCGGCTAGCCTACGTTCAAGAAGTCATATCTACGGCATGAAACTGCCGCCGTTGACGTGGATGGTCTGGCCGGTGATGTGGCTGGAGTAGGAGCCGACGAGGTACATGATGGCGGCGGCCTGTTCGTCGGGCGTGGCGAGGCGGACGGGCGTGGTGATCACGCCGCTGTTCTTCGCCTCGTTGGCCATCTCGGCCTCGCCCATCGTCTTGAGGACGAGCGGCGTCGTGGTCGTGCCAGGGGCGATGCAGTTCACGGTGATACCGGAGGAGGCGGTCTCGGCGGCGAGGACGCGGCTGAAGGAGATCATCGCGCCCTTGGCAGCGGCGTAGGGGCCGGTGCGGACACGTCCCTTGAAGGCGGCTCTCGAGGCGATGCTGACGATGCGCCCGTACTTGCGCTCCATCATCGAGGGCAGGACGGCCTGCGCGCAGAGGAAGACGCTCTTGAGATGCACGGCCACGACCCAGTCCCACTTGTCCTCGGGCATGTCGATGACGTAGGCGCGGTGGGTGACGCCGGCGGAGTTGACCAGGATGTCGATGCGGCCGAAGGAGTCGAGGGTCTTCTTGACGATCGCGTGTACCTGGTCCTTGCGCGTGGTGTCGGTGCGGAGACAGAGCGCCTTGCGGCCGAGTTTCTCCACCTCGCGGACGACCTCGGCACCCATGTCGGTGTTGAGGTCGGCGATGGCGACGTTCGCCCCTTCGCGAGCCATCATGAGCGCTGTGGCGCGGCCGAGGCCGCTGGCACCGCCGGTGATGAGGGCGACCTGGTCTTTGAGTTGCATGGCGAACCTCAAGTGCCGACACTATTACATGGCAGAGTTAAATCCACTTCAAAGTCATGAAGTGCGTCACCGAGACGGGCCAATACTTCCTCCGTCACTTGGACGAACGGACGCTGTTTGCCCAAGAGAAACTCGAGCCCCTGCCGATCGTAGACGAACTGTTCCAGATGCAGACTCGGCGTCATGTTGACGCTGACGCCTAGCTCCCACAGGCCGTCCTCTGTAATACCGTTCGCCCAGGAGGACCGTCCTCCATGCAAGTAATCGTTGCGGTGCTGTTCGACACGAGTGGTTACCAGGCCGCTGATCCTTGCCTTCAGCCTGTCAGATGGCCCGGCTTTTTTCTTGCCAGATGAAAGGTATACTCTTTCAGAAGACACGCCAACGTAATTCGCCTGCTCGGCCAACGCGAGGGCGTGAGCGAACCAACTGCGAAAGTGATACGTGCTCGCTTTACCAGCTTGGGAAGCAACCGGTGGCGGCTGGTTGTGTGCTGTCAGCGCTATCGAGGCAAACCGGAGCAAGTCCTGTCGAAGAGCTAACTCATAGCAGGCTTCTAGTAGCTGATGCCATTCCTTTGAGAGGCGTGTGGCTGGCGAGATGTCAGCGTCGGTCATGAGAGGATCAGGATCTGAAAACGCCTTTTTCTCAACCCGCTGGACGTAGAGGGGGTCGAGCCCTCTTAGCTCGGTCTTAGCGTCTCTCCACCGATTCTCGACGAACTCATCGATGGTATGTGACGGCATGGCTGTCCTACCACACGCAGCCGGGGGCCGCGGCGGCGAAGGGGGTCTTCATCGGGGTGGGCTTGGCGTCGCCGGTGGGGATGACGACGGGGCCGCGGGTGCGCGAGGGGAGGAGGACGCTGGCCTTGCCCGGCGTGGCGATTTCGCTGCGCTGGTTCTCGCACCAGACCTCGAGGTCGACGATGTTGCGCGGGCCGTCCTGGTACTTCTTCGTCACCTTGCTCTTCACCCACTGCGTATCGCCGTGGTAGTTGAACTTGCGCGCCTGGTCGGACTCCTTCCAGATGTAGCCGTCGTCGCCGATCCAGTTCGTGAGGTAGTGCATGATCCACGCGGTGCGCATGACGCCGTAGTCGTAGGCGCGCGGGTTGCCGACCTTCTTGGCGCGGACATCGTCCCAGTGGACGCGCTGGGCAGGCTCCCAGTAGCCGTACTCGTTCTTCGTGTAGAAGGCAGGGATGCGCTTGCGGTTGAGGTAGTTGAGGCGCAGCGGCGAGATGCGGAAGACGCCCCAGCCCCAACCGAGGTGCCAGCCGAAGATTTCCAGGGCGGTGAGCGGGCCCTTCACCATCGTGGGCGTGGACATGCCGACTTCGACGTCTTCCCAGTAGAGCGTCTGGCTGCCGCGGCGGAACTCTTTCTCGTAGGTCTCGTCGATCTTGGCGAGTTCTTCGTCGTTGTAGACGTGCGGCTCGATCTTCATGTACTTGCCAGTCTTCTCCGAGGCCTCGCGCTCGACGTGGAAGAAGTAGTAGCGGTAGATGGCGACGAGTTCGCCGCGCTGGTTGGTGTACTCCTTGCGATGGTGGACGACGGCCGCTTTGCCGCCGCCGAACTCGCTGCGTTTCTCGACGACGTCTTCGATGAAGTACTTCATCTCGATGCGGTCGCCAGGGACGACGGGGCGGACGAACTCCCACTCGCTGCCGGACTGGTAGTTGGGGACGCCGCGGAGAGCGCCTGCGCCGGCCTTGCGGACGTTATCGGGGATCTTTGGGGCAACGCTCTGACCCTGCGACGTGACGTACATCGGCGGGGCGACGATGCCGCCCCAACGTGTCTTCTTGGCGTAGGCGGCATCGATGAAGAGCGGGTTATCATCGCCGTAGCCCTGGCAGAAGTGGCGGATCGTGTCGATGTGCGCCTCGGTATTGAAGGGCGGCGGCTCGGGGATGAGCACGCCGATGCGGTTGCGCATGAGTTGCAACCCCTCAGGTGTGATCTTGCCCTTCATCTCGAATTCGTCGACGTTCACTTGTGTGGTCATGATGTGCCTCCCGGGGCAGGGTTCACAGACTTGGCCCAATTATTACAGGCGTCATATGTTCCAGTTCCAGGAACGTAATTAGTCGTCAGTTCGATCCGAGCCATTATGTCAGAAAGATTCGGCTCGGAGAGATTTTTGAACTTCAAGATTGTTGCCTGAACATAGTCATGCCGTGGCAGAACTCGATGGTAGGCGAGGAATGAATTGCTCTCTGTACCCGACCTGAACGGGAAATTACGGCCGATCAGAAATCCCGTCAGAGGCGTGAAAGCAAGAACTAAGAGCACCAAGATCAAAACTGTTGTAACAAACGGGAAGACGATGGGTCTCAGAAAGAGGGAGCGCCCCCACTGCTCTCTTCGGGGGAAAATGATACTCAAAAATCTCTGAAACCCCAAGAAAAGAATGGCTGTGCCGAGGATAAACATGCTGGCTTGAAACTTTGACTCGGCCTGGCGGGAGTCCTCTGACTCAAGCAACGCTAAACACCCCAAAGTTCGCTCCGTGACCGCATTGTTTGGGCTGGTCAGCGAGTTTTCGAGATGTTCGACGGCCGCGACGTCCATGGATCTAAAGTTCGCCACATAGGTGCCTCGAAGGCTAAACAGGATGCCTATCGCGAAAGCAAGCAGTCCGATCAGGACCGTTTGGAGAGGAAAAAGGTCAGTCCATGTGGCAAGACTGACAATATGATGCCTAACCCATGACCCGCGAGCGGAAGTCCAAACGCGCCCCGTTGCCCACCAAGTCTTGGCACGATCGGCTATCAGGGAAGCGCGATCCTGACCGGCCTTTACCCAGGCGCTGACAGTCGTCCTATTGGAGGATAACTTCTCCTGAACCTGGGTCTTAAGCTTCGTCAAAACTGGCCCGTTGCCCCACACTTCGCTTTCCTCTGCCTCAGAACGGAGACTGCTTGAGCGCGTCGGCGAGGATCAGTCTTCCGTTCGCCAGTTGTAACTCCGCAGAATCTACCACAGCCCGGTCGAAGACGCCGCCGGGTGCATTCTGAAACAGGCTGTAGACGTCGAAGGCGATGAGTGTGTTCTGCCCGATGGCAATCGTCATTTTCTCGTGGTAGGCAGCGTATTCGACAGGCGGGACTACCGCGGTGAAGTACCTGGCGCAGTCCACGAGAGCAGCTGTCGTGACGCGCATGCCCTCGAGCCAGTCAGCCAGGGTCACTCGCGACGAGTATTGCGGATCGAGTTCGGTGTAGCGGCGCTGACGCAATGCCTCCTGCACCGCCTCGATTTGACGTTGAGCGTCGCGTAACGGATCAGGGGTCGGGTTGGGGGTGGCGGTTGGCGTCGGCGTGGGGGCGTCCACGGCGGCGCTTTCCACCCTGGCGAGATAGACCTGATAGAGCGCGCGCAAATCGTTGAACGCGCTCAGGACCTGGTTGTGATAGGCCTGGTAGTCCCGTGGAGCGAGCGGCGTCGCTGGCACGGTGGGACCAGGCGTCGCCGTTGGCGCGACGCTCGTTGGCGTGGGAGTCGCACTGTTGGATCCGCTGCGCGAAGCGAGACTGAGCGCGATGATAGCGATCAGGGCGAGAAGGGCAGCGCTCAGAAACGCGATGAGTCGTGTTCGACGTGGCCACCTCGCACTGCTCACTCGGCCTTCACCTTCCACTCGCTTTCGAGCACGCTGAGCGACCAGTCGCCAGTGTCGCCAGGAAGAACGACGGGGCCGTGCTGGCGCACGCCTGTCATTTCGTTAGAGGTCGTCAAGCATTTGATGGTATCCCTCGATGTCTAAGCCCATGTCGCGCAAGATCTTCCGGAGTAATGGCCTAACGATTACCTGGCTCCCGTGGTCGGGGATGACGATGATGCGGCCCTCGATGCCGAAGTCGCGGCGTGCGCGGTCGATGCCCTGCTCGAGGGCGTCCAGCCAGGCGCTGTACGAGAGGCCCAGCGCCGCCGGCCGCTCGGGCGAGCAGAACATCTCCACGTAGACGGCACCTTCCCGCGCCGCACCCGCTAGGTAGGAATAGAGCACATCGCCGAAGTCGCGCGGCGTGCG
>JACQEE010000270.1 GCA_016200725.1 Chloroflexota bacterium | reverse complement strand
TCGCCTACCAGAAGGCGAAGGGCACCGGCAAGATCTACAGCATGTCCATCGTCTACCAGAACCGCTCGCCGGGCTTCAAGGACGAAGTGCCCTACATCATCGCCTACATCGAACTCGATGAAGGCATCCAGATGTTCAGCAACGTCATCGGCGCCAAAGACCCCACGACCGTCAAGGTCGGCGACCGCGTTACCGTAACGTTCGAAGACGTGACACCCGAAGTGACGCTGCCGAAGTTCGCGGTGGTCAAGTGACCATCAGTGGCGCTCTAGTTTGCTGATCAAGTCCGGGAGGCTGTAAGCAAAGGGTCCTACAGCCTCTCACGCCACGCTGAACGCGAGCGCGGTGCCTATAGAATCTCGAATTCTGAGATAAGGCAGGCTTTAGGTTCGGCGAAAATTGAACTTCTCGAGGACTATCCCACCGATCCGCGAGGACACAGCGCTCTCTTCCTCGGGTTCACATTGTTGGGAGAGCCATTGCATGCGGTCATCGGGCTTGCCAGCGAGACAATGCTATTCGTCACCGTGTATCGACCATACCCCGCTAAATGGTACGATTGGCGTGTTAGGCGCAAATGAAGACTTGCTTCTTCTGTAAAGGCGACATTGAACCACGCCGCATTGAGCACGTGCATGAGTGGGGCACCGAAATCTTTATTTTCCGCAACGTACCTGCTGACGTCTGCAGGCAATGTGGAGAGGTCTTCTTCGGACCGGATGCTCTCGAAGCGATGGACAAGGTCGTGACCAAGCATCCTAAGCCGGAAACCCACCGCTCAGTTCCCGTCTACTCTCTCTAGCCCCCCACCACCCGCTGGAAGCGCGCCTCGCTGCGGTAGGGGCCGACGACGGCCAGGTTGACCTTGTCGGGGTTCAGCACCCGCTCAGCGACGCGCCGCAGGTCCTCGGCGGTCAGCGCCTCGATGATGGCGACGACATCGTCGATCGTGCGCACTTCGCCGTTGAGCAACTCCTGGCCGCCGACCCAGCCTGCCATGCTGCGCGTATCCTCGGTGCGCAGCAGCAATCGGCCTTTGGTCATCTCCTTGGCCTTGTGCATCTCGGCGTCGGGGATCGGCTGGCGCAGGCGCTCGATCTCGCCGCGGATGCCTCCGATGGCCTTCTCGATATTCTTCGGGTCGACTCCGGCGTAGACGACCATCGCGCCGTCGTCCTGGAAGTGGCTGACGTACGAGTGGATGTCGTAGGCGAGAGCCCGCCGTTCGCGCAGCTCCACGAACAGGCGGCTGCTCATCCCTTCGCCGAGCACCACGCTGAGCAAATCGAGCGTGAAGCGGTCGGGGTCGCGCCCTGACACGCCGGGATAGGCCAGGCACAGGTGCGCCTGCTCGGTCTTCTTCGAGAACAACCCCACGCGCGGCGCCTTCTGCCCGTTTCGCGACGGCTCCCACGCGAGCGGCTTCGCTCGCTTCCATGCGCCGAAGTGCGCTGCGATGTCCTGCACGACCGCCTCGTGGTCGAGGTCGCCTGCGAGGGCGACGACCGCGTTGTTCGGCGCGTACTGGCGCCCGATGTAGGCGACCATCTGGTCGCGGGTGATCGCGCCGACCGTCTCGCGGGTGCCGCCCACGTCGCGGCCCAGCGAGTGCCCCGGCCACATCACCTCGTCGATCAGCAGGTCGACGCGCTGCTGTGGCGAGTCGTTCAGCGACGAGATTTCCTCGGTGATGACGTGCCGCTCGCGCTCGATCTCCTCAGGTTTATAGAGCGACTCGAGCAGCATGTCGCCGAGCAGGTCCAGCGCGATGGGCAGATGGTCCTTGGCGACCTTTGCCCAGTACGTCGTGACCTCGCGGTCGGTAGCGGCGTTCATGAAGCCGCCGACGCCCTCGATAGTCTCGGAAATGATCTGCGCCTTGGGCCGCCGCTTCGTGCCCTTGAAGAGCATGTGCTCGATGAAGTGCGAGATGCCCGCCTGCTCGGCCACCTCGTAGCGCGACCCCGCGCCGAGGTAGACGGCCATCGTCACCGACCGGCACTGCGGCATGGGCACTGTGAGCACCCGCAGGCCGTTGGGAAGTGTGGACTTGTGGTACATGTGTTGGACTGCCTCTATAGCTCAGATGCAAAAAGGCCCATTACGGTAGCACACCAAGACAAGGGGCCCTGGCTGGAACTGTACGCTAATCGCGCAGCCACAGGACGTCGCCGTGCAGGTCCGGCTTGTGCGGGCGCGACTCGAACTGACGGAACTGCTCTTTCTCGCGACCGAGTACGGTATCCGACCCGTGGCCTGGGTAGACACGGACATCGTCCGGCAGCGTGAAGATCCGCTCCCGAAGGTTCGTCACCAACTGCTTGAAGGCCTCCACCGACCACGTCTTGCCGGGGCCGTTGGGAAAGAGTACGTCGCCGGAGAAGAGTTGGTCGCCCCACAGCAGCGCCGTGCCGCCCGTAGTGTGGCCGGGGACGTGGATCGTCTTCAGCGTGATGGTGCCGAACGAGACGCTCCCGTTGTGCCCGAAGGCGTGATCCGGCTTCACCGGAAGCGCCGACGCCTCCGTGGGGTGCACCCACACCGGCGCGCCCGTCGCCTCGCGGATCTGCTTGTGGCCGAGGATGTGGTCCTGGTGGCAGTGCGTCAGCAGGATGCCCACCACCTTCGTGCCCTTCGCCTCGGCGAGCGCCTTCTCCGGCTCGAGCGGCGTATCCACGATCACGCTTTGCTTCGTCTTCGGGCAGACAAGGACATACACGTTGTTGTCATACGGCCCGCAACTGACCTTGCGGACTTCCAGACCATCCCGATGAACGACAGCCATGATTGACCTCCAGCGGTCGGTGGACTGGCAAGGATAACAAGGGGCGGCTGCGACGGTAAAGGGCTCGTTGCGCTACAATCTTCGCCTGTGTCCGCCTCGATTCGTAACCCCCTGCAAGGATACTCCGAGCCCATGCCCAAAGGCGCTGTAATCTTCGACATGGATGGTGTCATTACTGACAGCGAGCCGCTCTACGGGCAGGCCGTGAACGTCGTGCTGCACGGCCTCGGCCACCACATGAGCGACGAGGACCACGCCGCGATCATGGGCAGCAGCATCGACTACACCTGGGAGTGGGTGATCAAGCGCTATAACCTGCACGGCGACGTCGCCCACTGGAAGCGCGAGTACGACAAGGCGGTCGTCGACCTGCTCAGCGCCAACGTGGAGCCCGCGCCTGGACTCTATGCTCTCCTCGATAGGCTCGAGACAGCGAAGTGCAAAATCGGCCTGGCGACCTCGTCGCAGCTCAACTGGGTGGAGGCCGTGCTCAAGCGCCTCAAGGTCGATGGCCGCTTCAAGGCCATCGCCAGCACCGAGATGGTGCGCGAGGCCAAGCCTGCCCCCGACCTGTACCTGCTCGCCGCACGGAAACTGGACGCGCCGCCGAAGGAGTGTGTCGCCATCGAGGACACCCCGCGCGGCATCATGTCCGCCAAGGCCGCGGGCATGACCACCATCGCCGTGCGCACGCCCTCGACCGCGCACATGGACATCTCGCAGGCCGACCACGTCATCGACTCGCTCGACAAGTTCGACCTGCGCTGGCTGAAGGACTAGGCTAGGCCTTCAGCATGTCGCTCTTCCGCCGCCTCAACCGGAATGCGCGCTATTGCGTAGTATCTGATGTGACCGGCGCACCGAGGGTTGGTCTAAGCAACTTCACAGACTCGCGGTGCTATAATCCGCAGTGAGATGCCCGAGGCATCCTCTGACCGCATTGGAGGGCATACTTCCATGACTAGTTGGATCAAAACAATAAGTTTGATGGCCGCGCTTTCAGGCCTCGTCCTGTTCGTCGGCTACATATTAGGCGGCACGTCAGTCCTGATCTTCGCCGGCATCATCGTCGGGCTGATGAACTTCGTCATGTACTGGTTCAGTGGCAGCCTCGCCCTGGCGATGGCCGGCGCGAAGCAAGTCTCTGAGAAGGACGAGCCTCGCCTGCACGCGATCGTCGCCGAGGTAGCGCGCAGGGCCAACCTTCCTAAGCCCAAGGTCTACATCGTCAACAACGACTCGCCCAACGCCTTTGCGACGGGCCGCGACCCGAAGCATGCCGTGGTCGCCGTGACGACCGGCATCCGCCGTATCCTCACCGACCAGGAACTCGAAGGCGTACTGGCGCACGAGATGGGCCACGTCAAGAATCACGACATGCTCACCATGACCGTAGTTGCGGTGCTGGCCGGCATCATCTCCTTCCTCGCGCAGATGGCGATGTTCTCCATGATCTTTGGCGGCGGACGGCGCGATAGCCGCGACAACAACATGTTCGCGATGGTCGGCGTGATCCTGGCGATCGTGCTGATGCCCATCGCCGCCTCGCTCATCCGCTTCGCCATCTCGCGCACGCGTGAGTACAGCGCCGACTCGACGGGCGCGCACATCATCAACGACCCGCTGCCGCTCGCCAGCGCCCTTGAGAAACTGGACAACGCGGTGCGCATCAAACCGATGAAGGCCACGGCCGGCACCGAGGCGATGGCCCACATGTACATCGTCAACCCGCTGGCTGCACATCAGGATAAGGATGCACAGGGGACAAGCCAGTTCGCCTCGCTCTTCTCCACCCACCCACCCATCCACGACCGCATCAAGCGCCTGCGCTCAATGGCGATGGGCTAGCCTTCGTCGAACTGCCACGAACCAGGCCCGAGCGGCAATCCGCTCGGGCCTTTCCTTTTGCCATTCGGATGATCGGTGACGGCTTCCCCCACGTATGTATAATCGCCAGCAATGATGAACAGGGACAGCCAGATTCTCGGGAGCGCCTACCGCTTCATCGTTGCGGCGATTACCCACTCGTAGACAGGCCGGGGCAACTTACCCAGGACCTTGAGGGGAAGGGAAAGGCGGAGGGGAAAATGGACTTCGCCGCTGCCGCGCTCGATCCCGCGCACGATAGCGCGCGCCGCCTGCTCCGGCTCGAGCATGAAGGGCATCGGGAAGTCGTTGTTGGCCGTGAGTGGCGTCCGCACGAATCCAGGATTCACCGTGATCACTTTCACGCCCCGTCGGCGCAGATCGAGCCGCAGCGACTGCAGCAGATAGTTGATCGCCGCCTTCGTCGAACCGTACGCCTCGGCGCGGGGCAGGCCGACGTAGGCGCTCACGCTGGCGATGCCCACGATCGTCCCGCGCTTGGCCTGCACCATCGGGGGCAGCACTGCGCCGATGGCCCGCACCAGACCGACGTAGTTCACCGCGATCTGCTGTTCGATGGACTGCACGTCCAGGTGCGCGACGTCCGTCGGCGCCCACGCGCCCGCGCCGTAGATAAGCATGTCGATGGCGCCCCACGACTCGCGCAGCCGCGCCGCGACCGCCTCTGCCGCGCCAGGCGACGTGATGTCCAGCGTCTCGACACGCGCCTGTCCGCCGGCCTTCGCCACGAGCGACGCCGTCTGCTCGAGCCCCTCGCGCGACCGGGCGCTGATCGCCAGCGTGGCCCCGCGCTCCGCGAGCGCCACGGCCAGCGCCGCGCCGATGCCGCTGCTCGCGCCGATCAACCAGACGCGCTGTCCCTTCAGCCGCATGTGACCATCCCTCTGCCGGAGTCCTGCCGATGAAGATCGCCGTCGTTGGCGCGGGCATCAGCGGCCTCGCGGCAGCCTATCTGCTCCGCCATGCCCACGAGGTCGCGCTCTTCGAGTCGAACGCCTACCTGGGCGGCCACTCAAACACTATCACCGTGCGCAACGGCGACGGCCCCGTCCACCTCGATACCGGCTTCATCGTCTACAACGAGGACACGTATCCCG
>JACQEE010000269.1 GCA_016200725.1 Chloroflexota bacterium | reverse complement strand
GGCCGGTGAACTCCCGGCTCGTGTCCAGCGTGCCGCTGCTCGAGCGCGTCGCGCCGAAGGGGAAGTAGGCCGTCGTGCTCTTGACCGCGCCGCTGCTGTCGGTCGTGGCCACGGTGCCGCCCAGGTGGTCCTGGTGCACGTACTCCAGCGTCGAGCCCTTCTTGAACGCCACGAGGCGGCCGCCGAAGTAATAGTACAGCGTGACGTCGCCGGTGGTGAGGTTCTTGTCCCAGTAGCGGTTGAAGTAGGCGGTGGTCGCCGTGCTCGTTGTCTGCGTCGCGCGATTGACCATAGCGACCTGAGTCGATCGGCACTCAGCGCAGACTACTGGTGGGTATCGGGGCCCGCCGCAGGGCCAGTCTATACCGTAAACACCAGGTTGTGCTGGTGGCGGCGTAGTCCGGCGAACCCATTCATTCCAGTGAGTCTGGATATCGCTTAGCCACCTTTATGGGCGACTCAAGTCGTATCGCAGCAGGAGGGGCCCGCCAGGCACGCCTACTGGATGAGCGACCGTCAACAGATGTCCGTCTCCGGCTAGCCCGATGTCGTCAAGGACATAGTCAGCCCTATCCAGGGTTAGTGCCGTGAACTCCTGAGCACCGGAAATCGAGATCACGCCTGATCTCGACTGTACGCTATTTTTGTAGTTAATCTCGACGTCTCCTGTGGCAAGAATGGATCCGTTCGGGGTGACGAGCGCGCGCTCAATTGCGAAGATTTCGCCTGGCCGGTAAGACGTGGTAGGCAGGGTGAAGAGGATCCCTTTCGGCTGACCGGCAGCCGAGACCTCATAAAAGCGAACATAGCCCCTGGAGAACCCTCTCGCATCTCCGATGACTATTGATCCGTCTGCAGAAATACCGACCACATTGCTTTCAGTGCGGGACTGCGGCCTTCCGATCACTTCGTAAATATTGTCTTTCTTAGCCACAACGGTGGGTTGGCCGCCGATGCTCCTTAGGAGGCCTCTTTCTCCCATCACGTAGAAGTTTCCGCTCGCATCAATCGCAAAGGTGCCCGTTGTACACGGTATTGCCTCGGTTCCCCATATGGACTCTGTGATATCCACAACGCCGTCCCGGGTTGCCCTGAAGAAACGAATCCCGCCCGTGCTTTCCACGCAGTTCATCAGGTAAACATCGTCATTTGGTCCGACCCTAAAGCTCTCGACCGACAAATCTCCCGGTAACTTGATCTGCCACCGGCGCCGCCCGTCTCGCTCGAACGTCAGTGAGTCCCTAGAGTCTCCGCTTTGTGCCCAGGCCCAGTCGTTTCCTCGCGCGTCAAACGCGTAGGCGGGCAATCGCTTCACAACGTCCGGCAAGTAGCGGTGCCCGTCTTTCATTAAGGCGAGGTCAGAACTGTCAGCAACACCGCAGGCATGCACGGCTAGCGTTAACACCATCGCAGTGAACCAGATTAAAGCCTTCACGCTCGATTCATCCCATGTATTGGCATATCGGACAGATCTGGGACAGTCCGCCCTGCAACGACAGAATGCTACTTTGGACGCTGAGATTGGTTCTGATACTGCCGTGGTCAGTGCCCATGACTGTACTGCCCCACTTAGACTTGGACACCCTCAATCTAACAGGAGGGGCAAGGGGGGTTCTGGGGGATGTGATTGACTGGAGACTGGCTGATTTTCGTGTTGGTGACGCCTTTTTCCGATTCGACTCCCCTAGACGCCTGTCCAAATCTCGACTGGGGCACAACAGGATAGGGTGACGGTTGGTAGGCGGAGCGAGGTGCGCACCGGCAGCGAAGCCCATGTCCTCGTGGCCTCGGGGCGACCGGCCGGTCGCCCCTACGGGAGATGGTCGCGGCGTGCTGCCCGGGCAGGAGGAGGCCTCACCCTCCCTGGCGAAGCCAGGGGTCCCTCTCCAGCGGAGCTGGAGAGGGAGGGATTGAGAGGGACTCTTCGCATTCGCTCAGAGTGACAGATGGTCCCGCCGAGGGATAGCCAAGCCGCTCAGGCGAGGCGGGGGTAGAGGCGGGCGGCGTTCTCACCGAGAATCGCGTTTTGGTCTGCCTTGGGCAGGAAGGAGACGGACTCTTTCGCCATGGCCACCATTTCGGCGTACGGGCGGTCGTACGTCGCGGGGTAGTTCGAGCCCCACATGAGGCGTCGCGCGCCGAAGCGTTCGACGATGCGGGAGAAGAAGTCCTTCGAGGGCTCGCCGCCCTTGAGCGCGTAAAGCGTGAGCGTCGAGTATTTCACCTGCACGTTGGGGAACGGGGCCAGCGCGAGCAGGTCGCCAAGCACCTTGGTCGTCAGTTTCTCGCGGTACTCGGTCGCGGCGAGATGGTCGACGGCGACGGTGACACCGGGGAAGCGTTCGACCATGCGCTTGAGCAGCGGCAGCTCGCGCAGTTGCATGTGCACCGTGACCGGTATCTTGAGCGCCTGGGACTGGCGCCAGACGGGGTCCGTCGCCGGGTCGTCGAGGCGGTAGGTGCTGTCCACGCGCGTGGTGAAGAGACGGAGGCCGTTCATCCCGCGATCGCGCACCCAGTAGGTCAGTTTCTCGACCGCGTCCGGGAGCAGCACATCGATGATGCCGACGGTGGCGCAGCGAGCCGAGTACTTCGCGCCGCTGTCGGCGGCGTAGGAGTTGTCGTACTGGTAGGCGCTCATCGGCTGGACGATCACGGCCTTGTCGACGCCTGCGCGGTCGAGTGTGCGGAAGAGGCGCTCGGCATCCACCGGCTCGTCCGACGCCCAGGTTTTCGACACGCCGGCGGGCAGGATCTTGGTTGCATGATGCGGGTAGCGCTGGCGGTCGCCGGAGACGATGTGGACGTGCGTATCGATGATCATCGAGCACTCCTGTTGGGGCGGGCCATTCTAGCACGTCGCGGACGACAGAAACTCGGTGTGCGATGCAGGAGAATCGTGGGCAGCCACTCGACATATGCGCGGCAATAGTTTATATTTAGTTCAGAACTACGTACAGATTCTTACGGGGCACGGTTCGCCAGGGCGGTGCTGTTGGCGTGTTTATCTGCGGGAAGCAAGTGGGGTGGCTGGTGCGTCGGCAGAGGCGAAGCGTCGATGACGACCGATAACATGACGAGTTTCCCGCCGCGACCCGCGCAGGCGGGCCCGGTGGCGCCGCGGCCTGGAGGCTACGAGGCGCCCGCGCGGCGCTGGCCATCGAAGCGGCGCATCGCTTTGGCTGTAGGCGTCGCGGCGATTGTGACGATCACCGTATGGGGCGTGATGAAGGTCACGACGGGCGGTTCGGCTGGCACTGCCGCCTCGCAGTCGGGTTCAGGAGACGCAAGTCAGAGTCAGTCGGGAGTAGTCAGCGCACCTGGAGCAAAGAGCCAGAAGGCGCCGACGCAGGCCGACGTCGCGAACCTGCAATCTACGATCGCTGCGATTGACCAGCAGCGGGCGGTACTCGAGGGCCAACTGGCGACTGCCAAGACAGACTACGCGACGCTCCAGTCGTCGTTCATCGCCCTCGATCAGCGAAAGGCGGACGTGCAAGACCAGCTTGCCTCGGTGCAATTCGACTACACGAATCTGCAATCCAGCATCGGCGGGCTGACGCAGCGGAAGGCAGACCTGCAGAACCAACTCGCGGCGGTGCAGGCCGACGAGGCGCGGCTGGTCGACGAGCGGTCCAAGTTGACGCAGACGATTTCCACGCTGCAGGCGCAACTTGCGACGGCGAATACGGACTTGGCGAAGGCGCAAACGGACGCGCAGTCGCTCCAGGGAGCGGTGACGGCGGCGAAGCAGCAGACGAGCGATCTGCAGCAGGCCCAGACGGACCTGCTCGCCAAGTACAACGCGCTCGCCAAGGCGAAGGTGTTCGCCGCGGCCCCGAACCTTCAGGTGACGTTCAATACCGAGGACCAGTTCCTCTCGACGAAATGGCTCGCGGGGCAGGTGACGAATACGGGGACGGCGACGGTCGCGAAGGCCTACATCTTCGTCGCGCGGTTCAAGGACGACGGCTCGCTGGACAAGATGGACTTCCCGCCGTACCTGGCGACCAATCTCAAGCCAGGCGGGACGGCAAACTTCAGTTTCCTCACGGCGGGCGAGGCGTTCAAGATCGTCGTCGTCGCGGACAACTAGCGCGCGCCGCTGGCCGTCCTCGCCTCCGTCTTCAGCTGCCCGCAGGCCGCGCTGATCTCCACGCCTCGCTCGACGCGCACCGTCGTGGGGATGCCATAGGTCTCGAAGACGATGCGCTGGAAGGCGAGCGTGGCGTCTCGCGAGGGGCGTTTGAAGCCGGAGCCTGTCGGGTTCACTGGAATCAGGTTCACGTGGCAGAGCATGCCCTGGAGCAGGCGGCCCAGTTCGCGGGCGAGCGCCTCGGAATCGTTGACGCCGCGGTTGAGGACGTACTCGAAGGTGATGCGCCGCGAGGTGCGGTCGGTGTAGTCGCGGCAGGCGCGCATCAGCGCGGCGATGGGGTACTTCTTGTTGATGGGCACCATCGTGTTGCGCAGCGCGTCGTTGGGCGCGTGGAGGCTCACCGCCAGGTTCACCGGCAGGTCTTCGCCGGCGAGGCGTTCGATGCCGGGGATGATGCCGGACTTCGAGAGCGTCATGCGTCGCGCACCGATGTTGAGGCCGTCGCGGGCATGGAGCGTCTCGATGGCGCGCCAGGTGTTGTCGTAGTTGAGCATGGGTTCGCCCATGCCCATGAAGACCACGTTGGTGATCGGATGCTGCCGGTCGTCGCCCGACAGCATGGGCGAGACCTCGCGGGCGAAGTGGAGGGCCTGGGCGACGATTTCGCCGGTCGTGAGGTTGCGCACGAGGCCCATCTGGCCGGTGGCGCAGAAGGGGCAGCCGACGGCTCGGTCAGGTCCAGCGTGTATTTTTTCAGCGCTTCGCGCTGGCCTTCCGCTTCCTGCGAATCGACCTTGTTGCCGCCACGGACGGCGGCGATGGCCGCTTCCAGCGCCTTGCGGGTCAGGCCGTCCTCGGCGACGAGTTCGCGCACCTGCTCGGGCAGGCGAACCTCGGCGCGGGCGGCGAGTCGTTCGCGGAAGGAGGCCGACAGGTCGGTCATCGCGGCGATGGAGGTGGCGTAGCGGCGGTGGAGCCAGCGCCAGACCTGCTGGGCGCGGTAGGACGACTCGCCGAGTTCGACGACGAGCGCTTCGAGGTCGGGACGGGAGAGGTCAAGGAGGTTGATGGGGTTGCGATGTCGCCGCGTTCCCGTCCGTGGTTCCCTTCGACTCTGCTCAGGGCGGGCTATCGGCTCACCACGAACGGCGTTATCGCTGTCGCTGCGGGGAGTCATGCGCGGCCTGCGACGATGTTGAGCAAGGCTTCGGGGGCGGAGGCGACGAAGTCTGGGACTAACCTAACCCCTGCCCCTTCCCTGGGAGGGAAGGGGTAAGAAAGACCCTCACCCGCCCCGATGGGAATCGGGGCGACCCTTCGGGGACTCAGGGCGGCGCCTGAGATTCCCGCGGACGGGCGAGGGGAAGAATGGGCCTCAACTCCATCAGGAAACGGCGGAGCGCCCCAGGAGGCGAAGCAGGTGAGGCAGCCGGCGGCACGGCCGGACTCGATGTCGGCGACGCTATCGCCGACGACGAGCGTGGTGCGCGGGTCCGCGCCGAGGCGTTCGAGGGCGAGGAGTATAGGCTCGGGGTGGGGTTTGTGGTTGGCGACGTCCTCGAAGCCGACGACGGTGGCGAAGTGAGCATCGATGCCAAGTTCGAGCAACTCGGCCTGCGCGCCCGAGGGACGCCCCTCGAGATGGAAGGCGCGCTGCTTCTGCGTGACGATGCCCATCGCCGCGACGCGCTTGCGGAGGCTGCGGAGCATGTTGCCGACGCCGGGGTAGAGGCGGACACGGGCACCTCTCTCCCCAACCCTCTCCCCGGAGCGGGGAGAGGGGGAAGAGCGTGGTTCCCTTCGACTCCGCTCAGGGCAGGCTGTCGGCTCACCACGAACGGGGTCTCGCCCAGTGGCGTTGAGCCAGTAGAGGGTGACGTAGCGCTCGAAGAGGTCTGGCTGGCAGCCGGTGGCGAGGCGCAGGTCGGCGAGCGCCTGCTTCATTTGCGCGCCAGCCATCGTGCGGAGGAAGGCCTCGGCCTCGGGATCGATGATGCCTGCCTCGGTGAAGGCGGCATGCAGCGCCGCTCG
>JACQEE010000264.1 GCA_016200725.1 Chloroflexota bacterium | reverse complement strand
GGGCAAAGACTGTCGATATGGGCGTAGTCGGATGCGAAGACCAGACAGTCTTGTCCGAGGACGCTCGCAACGAACGGTACCGCCGTCTCCGAGGGATCAATCGCAATGTGACAGCGATCGCTCTTCATGATGTCCTCTGGCCGGAACTTGCGCCAAGGAGCATCCTTCTTGTAAAAGTCGGTATACGCCTGGAGGCGATCGAGCACGTACGGCGCCCAGCCACACCCGGCCTCCGTGAACATGACGCGAAGACGTGAGAACCGATCCATGGGACCCCCAGCGACGAGGCAGCCCGCGGCGACGATCACGTCGAGCGGCAGAAAGGCCTCGCGAAGCGCACGCTCTTGCACACGCTGCACCGCGAGATTGTTGATCCCGTTGAGATGCACGCAGACCGGCACATCGAGCGCCTGTGCCTCCTCATAGATCGGATAGAAGAACTCGTTATGGAGGGCCTTACCATGAAGTTGGGGAGGCATGTGGAAGCCGACAAAGCCAAGATTCTCGACCGATCGGCGCAGCTCCTTGGCAGCGGCACTCGGGTCTTGATACGGGAGCATGGCGATGCCTTTGAGCCGGCCTGGATAGGGAGCACAATACTCGGCTAGCCAGTCGTTATAGGCTGCGGCTACCGCCTCGGCAAGCCCCGGATCTTCGATGAGCGGGAATATGCCGCGGATCGGAGTGGCGAAGAGCATGGCCACGTCAATGCCTTCGAAGTTCATGTCTGGGATGCGCTTGTGTGGGTCCCACATGCCCTCGCGGTTGCTCCATCGGTGGGTCGGACGGTTAGCCTCCTGATAGCCCTGGTTGCTGTGCATTTGGCCGCGGAATTTCCCGAAGTCGCTGCGGAATCTGCCCTCGATGGAGAAATGACGTACGCCTTCCTTGTCGCTGAAGTATCGCGGTGCCCACAGGTGGTATTCCTTGGGCAGCCGCTCCTGCCAATCTACGAAGCCTTCTTCCACATGACCGTCACAATCAATCACCGCATAGGGCGGCTTGCGAGTCACTGCGGGCATTGGGTCTCCTCGCACGATCGCCCGCCTGGGGGCTACCCGTGCTTTCGTCGGCTACTCAGGGATTACACAGCGTCCGTCACTAGCCGTCAAGATTTCGTGGGACCGACCCGCATCGACCGTACCTCGTTGCACAAGGTCGTGAATGCGCGTGGCATCGGTCATCATCTTTCTCCGGATGCGGGACACATGGAGCTTCGCGGAAAAGTCGCCATCGTGACTGGGGCGGCTGGAGGAATCGGAAAGGCCATCGCAATCGGACTTGCCGATCAGGGGGCCTCAGTGGTGATCGCGGCGCGCTCAGTCAGCCCGGGCCCTCTCCCCGGAACCATCCAGGCAACCGCGGATGAACTCCGCAGAAGGGGAGTCTAGGCGCTCGCAGTGAGGTGCGACGTCTCAAACGAATCAGATGTCAACTCAATGGTCGAGGAGACTCTGCGAATCCTTGGCCACCTCGATATTCTTGTGAATGTACTGCTCCACTTAGTTTTGGACAGGTCGCGTCGTCGTCTCGAATCTGGACGCTACGTCACAACAGCGAAATTTCACAGCTCAATAGGTTCTCACAGGCATGCAACAACCGCCCCGCCACTCCCGTTGGGATAAGGTGCCCAACTTTCAACTGGGGCAGTACACGACTTGTCGAAGACTAAGGGAGCCAGTACACGCCAGCAGCACTACGAAGCATGCCCTGGTCCCGCGGAATTCTCCCACGAGGCCTTCCCGGCGGCTGGTGGTTATCGTTCCACAAGTCCCTGGCCCACCCGATGACTTTCTGGTCCTCGGCAGGGGTTTCCCAGCGCCCGTGGATGTTCATCACCAACTTGGTGCCGCGATGCGCCCAGGCCATTTCGTGCTCCGCGACCTTGCTCGCCTTGCTGCCTCCCGCGCCGATGAGCGCGCAGGCGATCTCGGTGTGCGGCGAGGGCAGTTGTCCCGCGAACTTCACGACGGTGTCGATGAAGCCCTCGCTGATCATCGCAAGGTTGTGCGACTTCCAGTAGTTGCGGAAGCCGGGTGTGAGGAGCGGGTCGATGACCTGCTGCCACGCGGTGTAGGGCATCGGCCCGAGGTGCTCGCCCACGGGTTTGCCCCAGTGACGCACTGGATCGGTCAGCTGCTTGCCTTTTGCAACCTCGCCACCGTAGAAGATGGCGAAACCAATCATTTCCTTGCCAACGAAGTCCGCTGGCAAGAAGGGCAGCGGCGGCGCCTTGCGGAGTACGAACCAGATGCTCATCTCCTCCGGCATCTTCTCCACGAACTCGGCATATTTCATCAGCGCCGCCTTCGCCTGATCCAACGGATAGACAACGAGGCCGCCAAAGACCTCTGGCCCGAGGGGATGCAACTGAAACTCGAAATTGGTGACGATGCCGAAGTTTCCGCCACCGCCCCGGATGCCCCAGAACAGGTCCTTGTTTTCCCGCTCGCTCGCCCGCACGACCTGGCCCTCAGCAGTGACGACGTCGACGGAGACAAGGTTGTCAATCGTCAGTCCGTGCTTGCGGCTGAACCAGCCGAAGCCGCCTCCGAGCGTCAGGCCGGCCACGCCTGTTGTCGAGTTGATCCCCAATGGCACGGCGAGTCCGAAGGCTTGTGTCTCGTGGTCCAACTCGCCGAGTTTCACTCCGGGCTCCACGTTGGCTCGCCGCGCCTTGGCATCTACGCGCACCGATTTCATCATCGCGAGGTCGACCAGAAGGCCACCATCGCACACCGCATTCCCGGCGATGTTGTGCCCGCCGCCCTTCACGGCCAGGAGCAGCCCGTTGTCGCGGGCGAAGTTGACCGAGCGCATTACGTCCGCGACACCCAAGCACTGCACGATCAGCGCCGGTCGCTTGTCGATCATCGCATTCCAGATGGTGCGCGCCTGGTCATAGCCGGCGTCGCCCTGCCGGAGCAACATTCCCCGAAGACCTGCCTTGAACGGCTCCAACTTTGCCGCATCGATGGAAACCTTCCCGCCAGTGCCTGTAACGACTTCGACGGCATTCATACCAACCTCCTCGAACCGAACTGATGACGAATGGTTACACGCCTCACGACTCATGGCTAGTTCAATTTGTGAACCGCGCCCTCAACTGCTAGACTCCCCCCATGAAACCCTACGGTCAGTTCTGCCCAATCTCGAAGGCGTCCGAGATTCTCGGAGAGCGCTGGACCATGCTCATCGTCCGCGAGCTGATCTGCGGCGGCACGCGGTTCAACGAGATCGAACGCGGCATCCCAGGCATACCGCGCGCTATCCTAGCCCAGCGGCTCAAGGCTCTCGAGCACCAAAAGATTATCGAGCGCCGCGAAGACCAGACCGGTAAGCCACGGTATAACCTCACCCTCACCGGCCACGAACTCAGTCCGGTCATCATGGCTTTGGGCGAATGGGGACAGCGCTGGCTCAATCGCGACATCCGCGAGGAAGACGTGGACGTGCGGCTGCTAATGTGGGATATGCACCGGCGCATCCACATGGACAAATTGCCGCTTCGCAAGACCGTCGTACAGTTCGACTTTAAAGGAGCGCAGGCCGGAGTGTACTGGCTCCTGCTCGACCAGGCCGGCACAGAGGTGTGCGACATCTATCCTGGATTCCCCGTGGACCTCTACGTGACGGCAGACGCGCTGGCCATGCATCGCGTCTGGTTGGGAAGGATGCCGCTGTCGGAGGCGCTACGCCGGGGGCTTGTCGAGTTGGAGGGGCCATCGGAACTGGTCTCTCAGTTCCCGGGATGGCTCGCCCTCAGTCACTTCGCGGGAATCCGACCCGCCCAAGTGCCGCGCTCGCGCGTGGGGCAACCGGCCACGTTCTAGTACTTGCCGACGCCGATCTCTTCCATCTTGCCGGTGGCGGCGTAGATCACGCGCTCGCAGATGTTGGTGGAGCGGTCTGCGATGCGTTCGAGGTTGCGGGCAACCCATCGTGATTCCGTGGCGACGCGCTGAGCTCAATAGGAGGAAGGTATTCTCACCATCCCCGTCGACGCAACAGGCTCAGTGACGCTACGATGATGGCCGCCCCGGAGGCCCGCTCCACTTGCAAGAGCCGCAGTTCAATCAACTAACGCAGCGCCAGATTCTCGTCATCGTCACCACCTTGATGCTGGGCATGCTGTTGTCTGCCCTCGATCAGACCATCGTGGCGACGGCGATGCCCACGATCACAGGTGAACTGGGCGGCCTCCAGCATCTCTCTTGGGTCATCACCGCCTACCTGCTTACGTCGACTGCTGTGATGCCGCTCTTCGGGAAGTTCAGCGATCAGTACGGCCGGAAGCCGCTGCTGCTCCTCGCGATCGGTATCTTCCTACTCGGCTCGTTCTTTGCTGGCGCCTCGCAGAACATCCTGCAACTCATCCTCTAGCGCGGCGTGCAGGGCCTTGGCGCGGGCGGCATTCAGACAATGACCATGGCTGTCATCGGCGATATGGTTCCACCGCGAGAGCGAGGCCGCTACCAGGCGGTGTTCAGCATGGTCTTCGCCACGGCGAGCGTTGCGGGACCGCTGCTCGGCGGCCTCTTCACCGATCACATCTCCTGGCGTTGGGTCTTCTTCATCAACCTTCCTCTGGGGGCAGTGGCTCTGGCCGTCATGGCGGTGCGACTCAAAGTACCGCACCGACGCATCGAGGCAAAAATCGACTACCTAGGATCGGCTCTACTGATCGGCGCCATCACTTCGCTGCTGCTCGCGATGACCTGGGGCGGCGGCGACTACGCTTGGACTTCACCCATCATCATTGGCCTCGGCGCAAACGCGGCGCTGTTAGCGGCGCTGTTCGTCTGGCAGGAGCACCGAGCGGAGAGCCCGATCCTCCCCCTCCGCCTCTTCCGACTTCAGGTCTTTACGGTGGGGACGACCATCATGCTCGTGCTGGGGCTCATGATGTTCGGCACCGCGGCATTTCTGCCCGTGTACCTGCAGGTGGTCAAAGGTGGATCGGCCACCGGGTCCGGCCTGCGGATGCTTCCGCTGATGGTCGGCGTCGTCGTGACCTCCATCATCACCGGCCGCATGATCAGCGACACCGGCCGCTATCGCTGGTTCCCCATCACCGGCATGGCGATCATGGCCGTGTCGATGTACCTGTTGGCGCGCATGGGGACGAATACGAGCTTTCCGGTGATCGCTGGCTATGAACTGATACTGGGCGTCGGCAACGGGATGCTCATGCAGGTAGTCGTGCTGGCGGTGCAGAACGCCGTTCCCTATGCCGACCTTGGCGTCGCCACCGGAGGCGTGAACCTGTTCCGCTCTTTCGGCAGTGCGTTCGGCGTCGCGGCCTTTGGCGCCATCCTCAACAACCGCCTCGACCACTTGCTTCCCACGTTCGTCCCCAACGACGCGTTGAACGGACTGAACCGCGATGTGCTGACGAGCAGCCCGCAGCAGTTTCGGGCGCTCCCGCCGCTGGTGCACCAGGGAGTCCAGGAAGCCTTCGCGCACTCGTTGCATTGGGTCTTCCTAAGCGCGGTCCCCGTGGCGATCATCGGTGTCGCCGCGGCATGGCTGCTCCCCGAGATCACGTTGAGCCGGGCGTCGCGGTCGACGCAGCCGGGCTCGAGTGAACAAGCCATCCCGCCGATGCGACCAGCATCTCGAGCGACACCGGCCACGGACACCGCGCCCGTAGAATTCTAAGTGTCGCGAATGGCCTGTAGCCGCCGCAAACGCCGTTCGTCTGCTCCGCGGCGCAGCGAGTGTCTTTACGGCCAACACGACGCCGTAGTGAATGCGCTGCCCCACCGCAATTTGGACAGGTCGTGATAGTCTGTTCCTTGTACTGCCCCACTTAGTTTTGGACAGGTCGCTCCGTTATCTCGAATCTGGAAATGCGTCACAACGGAGAAGTCTGACGCTGCAGTAGGTCTCCGTGGGCATCCAAGCTTCTGCCTGACTACTGCTGTTGGCAGAGCGTGTCCAACTTTCAACTGGGGCACAACAGATGGCGACCGACGCCGCGTTGGAAGAATTCTCACGTCCCTGTCACACGCACGCCTACAGTCTTCACCTGACCTTCACGATGCCCGAATAGAGTGTCGGAGCAACAGCAAAACAGGTGGAGACGGAACCATGACAATGCAGCGATGGAACTCGGCGAACGACCTCGCAGGCCTGCGGAGATCCTTGGGTGTGCTGCTCGGCGGGAATGTCAATTCTCTTACGGATACGCTCGCGAGGACGGACATTCCCATCGACATGCATCAGACAGCGAAAGCCCTCGTGGTGAAGGTGAGCGTGCCCGGCGTGTCCCCCGATGAGATCGACATCTCGGTGTCGGGGAATTCGCTGACGATGCGGGCGGTCAGCGAGACTGACGAGGATGTCTCCGCGGACGATTACCTCGTCAGAGAGCATAGGTACGGCCTGCGCAGCAGGTCGATTGCGCTCCCCATCGAGGTTGACGGGGATAAGGCCGAGGCGGCATTTGACCACGGCGTCCTCACGATTACCCTGCCCAAGGCTCCTCATGCGAAAGCCAAACCGATGCAGGTGCAGACTACGGCTCGATCCAAGGCAGCGAGAAAGGGTAAAAGACAACGGGTTCCAGGCGGCAGAAGCGCGCTTCGATAGCCGCGGCATTAGTGGCTGCCAAGAAGGCCTGAACACGCCCCTTACCGGAACTGACGCATAGTCCGACCTGTCGGCCGACGCGCAACATGCTCTAGGCTACCGACTAGGGCAGCTGATCGATCGCGCGTCCGGCCTGGGAGAACAACATGAAGCCATATCGTATCGGCGTCCTCGTGAGTGGCGGCCCGGCGCCAGGAATCAACAGCGTGATAAGCGCACTGGTCATTGAGGCCAGCAATGCCGGCGCGGAAGTGGTCGGGGTCTACGACGGTTTCGAGGGGCTGATGGCTGGTCGCGTCGACGCTGTTCAGATGCTTGCGCCCGCAGATGTGGCCAGGGTGCATACACAGGGCGGCTCGCTGCTCCGCACATCGCGCGCCGATCCGACCCGCGACGCTGCAGCGTTGCAGCGCACCATCGAGTCCTTGAACCGCTTGCGCATTGCCCGACTCGTCACCATCGGTGGAGATGGCACCGCCTCGCACGCAGCAGCGCTTGCCGCGGCTGCCGATGGGAGGGTTCGGGTCGCCCATGCGCCGAAGACTATCGACAACGATCTTCCTCTGCCGGGCAACACCCCCACCTTGGGATTCGAGACTGCTCGCGCTGCAGGAACGGTCGAAGCCGCCAACCTCCTTGAGGATGCGCGTACTACCAAGCGCTGGGTGATCGCCGTCGTCATGGGGAGGTCGACAGGCCATCTCGCTCTAGGCATTGGCTTGGCGGCCGGGGCCACTATCACCGTCATTCCCGAGGAGTTCGCCCGCGAGAGCATCCGGCTTGAGGATGTGTTGATACTTCTAGAGAGTTCAGTGCTGAAGCGCAGAACGCAGGGCCATGCCCACGGTCTGGCAATCGTCGGTGAGGGCATCATCGCAAGGTTCCCACCGGCGGAGATCGAGAAGATCAGCAACGGCCCCGTTGCGCGCGACGAGCATGGCATGCTGAGGTTGGGTGAGATACCGCTCGGGACGGCCCTGCGAGAGGGCTTGCAACGCAGGTTCGCGCAGCGCAAGGACCGCGTGCCGGTCGTTGACGTGACATTGGGCTATTCGCTTCGTTGCGCGCCGCCACTGCCGTTCGACATCGACTACGCACGTGCGCTGGGCCACGGAGCCGTACGTTTCCTGCTATCGGACCCGCCGAGCGGCGATCTCCGTATCGG
>JACQEE010000263.1 GCA_016200725.1 Chloroflexota bacterium | reverse complement strand
GCTGGGTGCCGCACGTGATGGACCGCTTGCAGTTCAACTACGAGTTCTTCGGCTCGACGACCTATAGGCTGAAACGCACGCCCGAGGAATACATCAAGAGCGGCCGCGTCTACTTCGCTACCGATCCTGACGAGGCGACCCTGCCGACGGTCGCTGCGATGATCGGCGAAGACCACCTCGTCTTGGGCTCCGACTACTGCCACCCCGAGGGGATGTCGCCGTACACCATGCGCATTCTGTACGAGCGTCCCGACGTCTCGCCCACCCTCAAGCGCAAGATTTTGTCCGACAGCCCAGGCAGGCTCTACCGAATCGCCGTCTAACTGCATTGCAAGGGAGGAACGACACTGTCAACCATACGTCGAGCATCGCCAGCGATACGCGTTGCGGCGATAGACGACCTCGACGATCTGACGCGCCTTGCAATCGGCTTTCGCGATGAACTGCGTAGAGGAGAGCCTTCAGACAAGAAAATTCGCGTGAATCTTGCCGCTCTGATTCGAGACAAGGAGGCCAACTTCCTGCTTGCCTCAGGAGCCAAAGGCGAATCTATCGGCTATGCGCAGATTCGCTACCGTCGGTCTATGTGGCTCTCGGCGTCTGAAGCGTGCATTGAGGACCTCTATGTGGAGACCAACTCTCGCAGAAGAGGCGTCGCGGAAATTTTGATAAGGTTCGCGCTGAAAGTAGCCGCTGATTCAGGATGTCGTCAAATTACAGTGGACACGAACGAACTGAACGTCGCTGCGGTCATGTTGTATCGTAAGCTCGGCTTTGCCTGCGGTTCAGCACGGTTTCCCAAAGGTAAACAGCTCTGGTTTGAGAAGTCTCTTTGATGAGAGAAGCAGTAAAAGGAGTCCCATGTACGTCATCGTCGTCACTCTGCAGTGCAAACCCGGCCATCGCGACACCTTTCTCGCCGCGGCGAAGGATGATGCCGCCCACTCGCGCAAGAACGAGCCGGGCTGCGTCCGCTTTGACGTCTATCAGGACCAGACCGATGTGAACAAGTTCGTCTTCGTCGAGGCGTATAAGGACGAGGCGGCGTTCAAACAGCACATGACGATGCCGCATTTCCAGGTGTGGCGCGCGGCGACGAAGGACATCATGGGGGGGCCATCCTCCGCGGTCCGCTGCACGAACATCGTCCCAAGCGACAAGGACTGGCGATAAGAAGGGGCAAGGGTCAGGGGTTGAGGGTTAAGAAGCAGGCCTGGGCGGCATGATCGTTGTTGTGGACGCACCATGATGCCGCGCCAGCAGTTCGAGGAACACGTTACGACCGCGCTGGAGTCGCTGCCGCAGCCGATCAAGGACCGTCTCGAGAATATTGACGTGTTGGTCGCGATGTGGCCGACTCGCGAGCAACTGCAGGAGCAGGGCATCCGCAGCAAGTACGGCCTGCTCGGGCTCTACGAGGGCGTCCCCATCACGAAACGCGATACGCACTACGGGATGGTGCTGCCCGACCGCATCACCATCTTCCAGGGGCCGATAGAGACAATCGGTGGTGATGCGGCGCAGATCGAGCAGGAGATACGCCGCACCGTGGTGCACGAGATCGCGCACTACTTCGGTATCGGCGACCGGCAGTTGCATGCCTGGGGGTATTGATAGAGTCCTTCTCGGCAGGCGGGAAAGGCGAAGAATCGTGACTGCTCAAGCACGGGGAAGGTACTGCGTTCTGCGAGATTCTGCGCTAAGCGCAGAATGACAAATCGGGGTACTAGCCCTCGCGCTTGCGCATGAACATCGGTGCCACGAAGCCGCCCGCTGCCGCGGCGACGACCACCCAGAACACGATCATGAGGTTGTGCACGCTGACGTTGGTTCTACTTCCGAGGATGGCCGCGAGCACTGCCGCGCCGATGATGCTTCCGGTGTAACGTCCCAGCGAGAAGACGCCGCTCGCCATGCCCGCGTCCTTCGCATCTACGCTTTCGACCGCCGAGGTCTGAATTGTCGGCGTCTGCAACGAGAGGCCGGTGCCAATGAGAATCAGCGGCAGCGTGAAGCCCCCGCCCCCAGCGTCTCGAGAGGCGGCCGGCCATCGGCGAGAGGAGCACGACAGGAATCAGCATCCAGGAGAGCGTTTCGCCTGAGCGGGACGAGGAGAGCGGAGGGTCCTTGACCTTCTCGATGAAGAGCGGGATCGCGAGCAGCACGCTGTACATCGCCATGTTGGAGAGGCCGACGGTCGCCGCAGCCGCGCTGAACGTCGGCTTGCGCAGCAGGTCGAGGTGGACGAGCGGCTTCGCGACGCGGCCCTCGTTGACGAAGAAGGCCACGGTGCACAACGGTGCGCTGATGGCCAGCGCCGCGATGGCCGCGGTGTTGCCCCGCTCGATGGCCGAGGCCAGCAGCGCGGCGGTCGTCAGTGCACCTGCGAGCAGCGCGACCCCGAGCCAGTCGAAGCCCGACGCGCTGGCCCGCGCGCTGGTCTTGGGAAAGGTGCGCCATGCCAGGTACATCGCGATGACGACCACCGGGATGTTCAGCCAGAACATCGAGCGCCAGCCCGAGAGCGCAATCATGGCGCTGCCGATCGGCGGGCCAACGCTCGCGGCGAGTCCGGCGCAGGCGCCGACGATGCCGTAGGCGGACATGCGGCGCTCCTCGGGCACCTCTTCGCGCACGAGCGCTGCGGCGTTGGGGATGGCCATGGCTGCGGTGAGCGCCTGGCCTACGCGCATCACGAGCAGCGTCGCCAGGTTCGGCGCGAGCGCACCGCCGACGGAGAACCAGAGGAAGACGAACAACGCGCCCAGAAAGATAGGCCGTCGCCCGAACATATCGCCCAACTTGCCGCCGACGGGCTGGACGACGGCTGTGCCTATCAGGTAGGCGACGACGAGCCAACCGGTGCTCCTCACGCCCACATGGAATGTGTCGCCGATCTTTGGCAGAGCAACCGCGATCATCGTCGAGTTGAGCGGCGCGAGGATGGTGCCGAACGCCACCGCCGCCAGCAGCCACTTTTGCGATGGAAGCCTGGCTGCGGCAGGTTGACGCAGACTGATGCGCTCAGTGACGTTCAACGGGTTCCTGTAGACCTAAACTCTGGCTCTCGCAGCCACACGTTGTTCGGTGGTACTGGTCACGCTCACCCCAGGATTTCGATCGTGCCTGCTGCGCCGTCCACGATTATGCGCTGGCCTGTCTTGATGGTCGATGTGCCCACGGTTGTCCCGACGATGGCGGGGATGCCGAACTCGCGGGCGACGATGGCGCAGTGCGAGAGGATGCCGCCCGTATCGGTGACGACGGCGGAGGCGACGCGGAAGAAGGGCGTCCACGGCGGCGAGGTCGTCGGGCAGACGAGGACTTCGCCGATCTTGAGATCCTTGGCCTCAGACAGGCCACGGACCACGCGGGCGTAGCCGGTGACCTTGCCCTTCGACGCGGGGTTGCCGCGCACGAGCGTCGCCGTCGACTGCTTGGGCGGGCCGCCGAAGAAGCGCATGATGGTCATTTCCATCGGGTTCGGCTGGTAGCCGGGAGGGTGAGGCGGCGGCATCGTGCCGAGCACCGGCGGCGGCGCGACTTTGCGCCACTTCTCGAGTTCCGCCTTGCGTGTTGCGACGGTCTGGCGATAGTCCTGCTTGTTGCGCATGGCGTCGCGACTCTCGGACTCGGTTAGGTGGATGATGTCGTCGGCCTCGGCGAGGCGGCCCTGCGCGGTGAGGCGGCGGCCAGCCTCGACGAACGAGCGGCGGGCGTAGTGCTGCAGCGTCTGGTCGATCCAGAAGTTGTGGTCTTCTTGCAGCACGTTGCAGGTCTGGGCGGCCTTCAACATGCCCATGAACTGGCCCTGCGCCTCCTTGGGATGGCTGGCGAGACGGTTCAGCGATCTGGCGACGGCGACCTCACGCTCGGAGGCCATCCGCTGCTGGAGCGCCTCGGGGGAGTCGCTGTCGGGCTGATCGACGTAACTCTTGAGCGATGTGAGCGGCGCACGCGGGTAGACGACCCACGAGCGGTCGTCGATGTACCAGGAATCGCCGCGCCAGCCATAGACATCGAGGAAGGCCTTGAACTTCGCGAGGAAGGCCTGCCCTTCCTTCGACTTGCCTAAGTCGGCGTAAACGGCCTCAGGCGAGTTTTGCTTGAGCGCGGCCAATACCGCCGGGGACTTCTTGGCTTCGCGGCTCACGTTCCAGAGCGCGATGTTGCCCTCGAGCGTCTTGTTCGGCAGGCCCTGGAGCAGCACGAAGGGCTCAAACTCGTCCTTGGTGGGCAGCATCTGGTGATAGACGTGCTCGAAGAGGCCGAGGCCGAGAATCATGGGGAAGGCGATCACGAAGTGGAGGCGCCACTCGCGGGCACGGCGCTCGACGACCCATTGGAGGTGCTCGGCGAGTTGCGCGTCGGTCATCTTGGAGAGATCGAGTGCGCGGTAGGCCTCCCAGTTGCGCTTGAGTTCCGGCAGCACCTGGTCGGACCACGTCTTCGCCAAGCCGATGATCCCGGGCTGGAGTGCGCCTTCGGCTTCCTTGCCCATGCGCTCGAGGACGGCTGGATCGTGGGACTTCGGCGCGATGTCTTGATATACGTAGCGATTGAACGTCGTTGCGTTGAAACTGATCGGCATCTTGTATTGCTCGATGCCCTTGTTCGCGCCTTCGTAGAGCACCTTGACCTCCAGGGACTCCATGAGC
>JACQEE010000003.1 GCA_016200725.1 Chloroflexota bacterium | reverse complement strand
GCGACGTCGCCACGTCAGATCGAGGCGTCGAAGCAAAAGACCTTGCCTGCTCCGGCGCAAGCGCCGCCGAGTGGCGGACTACTCAGACGTATTCTGCTCGGCTCCCCGAAGCCCCCTGCGCCGCCGCCTGCCCCCGAGGCGGCTGTCGAGGACGACGCGGACGCCGCTCAAGGAGATGCCCGTGGAACCGATCGAAACGACAGGCAAAACAATAGAGGAAGCGATCGACAAGGCGCTGGCCCAACTCGGAGTCGGCCGCGACGCCGTAGAAATCGTCGTCGTCGATAAAGGTCGCTCCGGCGTCTTCGGCATCGGCGCCGGCGAGGCGCGCGTCCGCGTCCAGCCCAAGAAGGCGAGCAGCGCCGACGTCCTCGACATCGCCAAGCAGACCATCGAAACCTTGCTCGGCGCGATGGGCGTGTCGGCCAGCGTGGCGCTGCCCGACACCGCTGCGCCCAATAGCGACCTCGCCCCCGAAGGCGCACTGCTCTTCCAGATCGATGGCGAAGATGCCGGCCTGCTCATCGGCCGCCGTGGCGAAACGCTCGGAGCGCTCCAATTCGCCGTCAATCAAATCGTCAGCCGCAAAGTCCCCGGCGGAGCGATGGTCAGCATCGATGTCGAAGGCTACCGCGCTCGCCGCGCCGAGCAGATCAAGGGCATCGCCCTGCGCATGGCCGAGCGCGTCGCCAACACCGGCCGCTCCTTGGCGCTCGAACCGATGCCCGCCCGCGAGCGGCGCCTCGTGCACGTCGCGCTCACCGATCACGCCAAGGTCGTGACTGAAAGCAGCGGCGAAGGCGAGAACCGGCGCGTTGTCATCCAGCCCAAGCCAGGCGTTACCCCCGCGCCGCGTCAGGACCGCCCCCCCGGCCCTCCCCGTCAGGAGCGCCGCTACGAGCGTCCGCAAGGCCCAGCCAATCGGCCCCCGCGTCGTGAGCCCCGTCGCGACGCCCCGCCGCCTGGAGCCCCTCCGTCCGGAGCCCCCCCCCGAAGACCGCGGCAGCCGCTACGACCGGCAGCAGGGATCCGACCCCTTCGATCGCAGCGAGGTCGACCAGCGCGAGCAGGACCGCCAGAGCCGCTACGACCGCCAGCAGGGCCCCGATCCCTTCGACCGTACGCCGCGCTACGGCCCCGGCTCAGGGGCATAGCGCCCCCCACTCCGGGCCTGGACGTACGGCCGGGTGTTTGCGCAGTGGGTCCCATTTCTGACCTGAATCGTTTCTTGCTTCGCCAGAAGGCCGAAAGCATGCATGGTTAACCCTTGACAGCCGCGGTACGCTATCCGCGAACTCTTTGCATACCAACCGGTCGGTATCGAAAAATTCATGCGCCAAGAGTCTTCGGCTAACACGCAAGAGCGGTTATTACAAGCAGCCCAAGATTTGATGCTAGCCAAGGGCTATGGCGACACGTCGATCGACGAGATTTGCAACGCTGCCGGTGTCACCAAGGGCGGACTCTTCCATCACTTCGCTTCCAAGGAGGAACTCGCGAAGGCGGCGTTGCGCCAGTTCTATCTAATGACCGGCGGCCAGGTACTCGGCGCCCCGTTTCCCGATGACATCGACCCCCTTGATCGCGTCCTTGGGCGTATTGACATCGTGATCGCTATGGCGAGGGCTCCCAACCGTCCAGGTAGTTGTCTCATCGGGAACCTTACTCAGGAAGTGTCCCATACCCATCCTGAGCTTCGCGCGGTGTGCGACGAGTTGTTTTCGATGTGGGTCACCGGCTTTCAGCGCGAACTGGATGAGGCCAAGGCCAAGCATGCGCCGCGCGCTGCATGGAGCACGAAAAGCCTTGCCGAACATCTCCTGGCCACCATCCAAGGCTCCCTGTTGCTTGCGAAGAGCAGCCAGGACCGCAGCATCGTCGAAAAAAACCTGCTCCACTACCGGCAATACCTCGAGAACTTGTTCGGGATAAAGAAAGGAGGCCAAGGCAGAACCAACACGCGCACTCGCTTGACAGACGCCGTAAAGGTGAGGAAACCGTATCGCGCCCATCACAAAGGAGGCGATCTATGACGACCAATGCTATGCCCAACCCCGTGGAAGTCTACGAGGCCTCGGTGAAACAGGCACAGAAGATCATCCGAGGCGTGAAACCAAACCAGTTGTCTCAGCCCACCCCTTGCAGCTATTGGACCGTGGCGGGCCTGATGGCCCACATGGTGATGGCCCCATCGCAACTCTCGGCGTTCCTGGAATCCGGCACTTCGCCGACGCCGGGCATCCTGGCAAAGGAGTCCTCACTGCAGGCCTTTGATGCCGCCACGGCCAAGGCGCTGACCGCGGCTAAGGCTCCCGGCGCCCTGGCAAAGCAGCACAAAACCCCCGCGGGCGAGCTGACCGGCGCCCAGTTCATGATGGTGGTGGCCTCGGACCTGTGCGTCCACGCCTGGGACCTGGCCAAGGCCACCGGCCAGGACACCAAGCTGGACCCCAAGCTGGTGGAGGGCAGCCACGCCGTCTTCTCTCCCTTTGCCCAGTTCGGCCGCCAGGCCGGGATTTTCGGGCCCGAGGTCAAGGTGCCGGCCAACGCCAGCGCCCAGGACAACTTCTTGGGGATGACTGGCCGCAAACCCTAGCGGAGCAGTCCGCGCCCGAACCTTGCGTTAAAGCTACGCCTGCGTCGTGCCGCCAGGCCTGTGTGATCTCCCCTGGCGTGGGGAGGGGAGATCACACAGCAAGTGGTTCTCACCGAAGCGCTCCATCGCGGACGTCAACAAAGATGGATTCAAGATCAGACGGTGGTGGGTCGACTCGCTTGACAGAGTTTTCCATCGTGAAAGCCGCCAACATGGATGCTGCTCTTGAGATGGCTAAGAGATGCCCGCACCTTGATATCGGCACAGTTGAAGTCGCAGAAGTGATGGGAATGTAGTCACCAGCTGGAGGAAACCGTAATGACCGCTGAAGAACTCTTCTGGAGTCTCGCCGGAGAGTTGAAAGCCGAGGATTCGCGAATCGCGGAGGGCACCATCATGAACGGCCGCTGCCTTCGCGTGGGGAAAGAGTTCCTCGCTTTGGTGGACTACAAGAGCTCAGGATTGGTGGTGAAGCTGCCCAAGGCGCGCGTCGCGGAGCTCATCGGCAGCGGAGTTGGGCAGCCGTTTGCGCCCGCGGGACGGGCCTTCAAGGAGTGGTTGTCAGTGCCCAACCCGGACCGGCGGCGGTGGCTCGCCCTCCTGCGTGAGGGCGTCGCCTTCGTCGGCTAGCCGAAGCGGCTAGCGTGTCCACTTGAACGCCAACCTCGTCGTTGGTGGCGATAATCTTGCCGGGCTGTAATTTCTTTGGCCCGACCTTTCGCGTTAGGATTCCAACCTGGTTATTCCCCGCCAAGCGGAACCCGAAGGGGAAGAACACCAGACCAAGAAGAGTAAGAAGAATACTCGCGGCCCAGAGAACCCGATTATAGAAACAAGGTCAAACAACTCGAATGCGCCGTGGTTCCGGCATACTCCTCACCCGAACTCCTGACGCGAGCAAGCAGGTGCACCAAACGCGCTAGGATATAGCGGCACGACACCCTTCGAGGAGCGACGAAAGCCTCTTCCCCATGATCCTGGCCATCTTCGCCATCACCCTCGTCGCCGTCGCCCTCACGCGACTCCCCGGCATCCGTATCGACCGCCCGGCCGCGGCCTTGGCCGGCGCGATCGCCATGGTGCTCGCGGGCGCTTTCACGATCCGCGAGGCCGCAGACGCCGTCGACTGGAACACCATCGCGCTGCTCCTTGGCATGATGGTCATCATCGCCGGCGTCCAGCAGGATGGCGCGGTCACCCATCTGACCGATGCCGTCTTCGGCGGTGCCCGCTCCCCCGTCGGCCTCCTCGTCCGCGTCGTCCTCCTCGCCGCCATCGCCAGCGCCTTCCTCGTCAACGACGCTGTCGTGCTGGTGCTCACACCGGTGCTCATCGTCTACTGTCGCAACCGCGGCCTCAATCCCATCCCTTATCTCATCGCCGAAGCGATGGCCTCCAACATCGGCGGCGTCGCCACCATCACGGGCAACCCCCAGAACGCCCTCATCGGCCTCCAGTCCGGCATTTCGTTCGGGCGCTTCTTCCTGCACCTTGTGCCGATCGCCGCGGTCTCCTGCGTCGTCCTCCTCGCCGCGATCCGGCTGCGTTACCAGAAAGAAGTCTCGCGGCCACTCACCACGGCGCCCGTTGTCTCCGGCGGGGCGGATGGCGTGATGCTTCGACCGCGATGGCTGACGCGCTCCACCATCGTCCTCATCGGCATCGTCATCGCCTTCGCAATCAGCCCCTACACCAGCGTCACCATCTCTGAGATCGCACTCATCGGCGCGGCTGTCGTTCTCCTCGCGAGCGGCCACAACCCGCAGGAGTTGTTCCGCCGCGTCGACTGGACGCTGCTCCTGCTCTTCGTCGGCCTCTTCATCGTCATCGGCGCCGCCGTGAACGACGGCCTCTTCGACTGGGCTCGCAACGATCTCAGCCTGGGCAACAACGCGGGGAGCGTGGCCACGCTGCACGCGGCGAGCATGGGCGTCTCGCAGATCATCAGCAATGTGCCCTTCACCATCCTCATGCTCCCCATCCTCCAGCCGCACAACAGCAACCTGCTCTGGCTCAGCCTCGCGTCGGGAGCGACGCTCGCGGGCAACCTCACGCTCATCGGCTCCATCGCCAACCTCATCGTCGCCGAGGGCGCCGGCCGCCAGAACGTCCGCCTCGGCTTCGGCGAGTACCTCGCCACGGGAGTGCCCGTCGCGCTGGTGACCGCGGGCGCGTCGATCCTCATCCTGTGGCTAGAGCACGCCACGGGGTGGTTGTGAGCGCAACCTGTGATAAAATACACAACTGCTTTTGACGGATTTGACTCGGAGCGGACGGGGCTGCGGCCATCCGCCAGAAAGCGATAGATGGTAGTACCCGGCGACCTCTTCGGCGTCATCCCGCTGTGGGTCGGCGTCTACGTGCTGGCAGTCATCGCCGGGGGCATCGGCGCGCGAGCGCTCTACACGCGATTCGTCCGCCCGGTGCTCCTCGGCCGCAAGGACGAGCGGCGATTCGATCACCCCATCCAGCGCACGTGGGGCATGCTCCTCGTCATCTTCGGCCAGCGCAAGGTGCTGCAGAGCGTCTCGTTCAAGTGGCGCGACCTCGCGGGCATCGGCCACCTCATCATCTTCTGGGGGTTTATATCTTTTTCGCTCGGCTACGTGTTCTTCATCTTCCTCGACAGCATCAGCCCCAACATCTCGGTGCACATCCTCGGTCGCGGCGGATTGAAGGGCTACTTCTGGTTCACGGACATCTTCGCCGTCACCCTCCTTGCCGCGATCATGTGGGCCGTCTATCGCCGCTGGGCGCGCACGCCGACGCGCCTCTCGACGCTCAAGAGCCGCGACGCCGCGCTTGTGCTGCTGTTCATCGCGCTGCTGGTCGTCTTCGAGCAGGCCACCGAGTGGTCCCACGTCGCAGCGCTGTACAAGGCAGAGGCAAGCGGCCGCGTCATCGAGCACCTCAAGGGTGTCTACGCCTCCGAGGTCTCCAAGACGACGCCCATCGCCGGCAACATCGGCCACATTTTCTACAAGGCAGGCGTGCCCTTCGGGGTCGCCAACACGCTGCACGGCCTCTTCTTCTGGGCGCACTACTTCGTGATCCTGATCTTCGGCGTGTACATCATGTACTCGAAGCACATGCACATCATTGCCTCGCCGCTGAACGCCTACTTCCGCTCGCTCAAGCCGGTCGGCGCGCTCAACCCGATCCCCAACATCGAGGAGGCCGAGGTCTGGGGCGCGAAGCGGCCGCACGAGTTCACGTGGAAGGAACTGCTCGACGGCTACGCCTGCGCCGTCTGCGGCCGCTGCACCGATGCTTGCCCCGCCAACATGAGCGGCAAGCCCCTCTCGCCGATGGATCTTATCGAGGGCGTGAAGCACAACCTCGAGGAAGTGGCCTCCGCCGTTGCGACCGTCGCTGGCAAGCGCGAAGAGATGGAGAAGGCCTCCGACACGAAGCCGCTGCTCGGCCATCACTTCACCGACGAGTGGGTGTGGAACTGCGTCACCTGCGGCGCCTGCGAGCGTGAGTGCCCCGTGATGGTCGAGCACATCGATAGCATCATCGACCTGCGCCGCAACCTGGTGATGACCGAGGCCAAGATGCCGCCGGGCGCCGAGCAGACGCTCCGCAGCCTGGAGACGCGCGGCCATCCGTGGCGCGGCACGCAGGCGACGCGACTCGACTGGATGAAGGACATCCCCGTGAAGGTGATGTCCGAACTCAAGGATGAGACGCCGGACGTGCTCTTCTGGGTCGGCTGCACGCCCGCCCTCGAGACCCGCAGCCAGGCAACGGCGCGCGCGATGGCCCGCGTCCTCAACCGCGCCGGCGTGAAGTACGCCATCCTGGGCATGGAGGAGTCCTGCAACGGCGACCCCGCGCGCCGCATCGGCCACGAGTACCTCTTCGAGATGCTCGCCAAGCAGAACATCGAGCTGCTCAACAAGCACAAGGTCAGGAAGATCGTCACCACCTGTCCACACTGCTTCAACATCATGAAGAACGAGTACCCCGACTTCGGCGGCCAGTACGAAGTCGAGCACTACGCCACGTTCGTGAAGCTCCTCGTTGACGATGGCCGCCTCAAACTCGGCAAGCCCATCCAGGCCAATCTCACATACCACGACTCCTGCTACCTCGGGCGCTACAACAACGTCTACGACGAGCCGCGCGACCTCATCAAGGCCATCCCCGGCGTC
>JACQEE010000016.1 GCA_016200725.1 Chloroflexota bacterium | reverse complement strand
GGCGCTCGTTCCCCCTGTCAGCAAGACTGCGACGACGATGAGCACTACGATAATCGTGCCACCTGCAAGGATCCATGGCAGCAAGCTGACAAAGTCCCGCTTCTTTTGGCCGCCGCCGTGCTTACCCCGCCGCTCCTTCGCGCGATCGACCGCGCGCTGGCGGCGTGCTTCCGCTGCCAGCTGAGGCGCCTGGGGAGCCTGCTGGCCTGTCGGTCGTTGACCTGATCCGCCAGTTCCACCTTGCGGGGCCGCCCGTTCTCTACGGCGCTCGCGTTCCCGGCGCTTGTCTCGATTGCTCATGGGATCGGTCCTCTTGAAAGCTTTAGGGCCTGCTGGTCTTGTTGCGCAGCGCCGCGAGGTCACGTAAGTCATCGATTTCCAACTCGAGGTCACGCTGGCGTCGCGATAACAGGAACGCGTAGCCGAAGATGCTCGCAATCACGATCGCGAAAACGACGTAGACGACGGTGATGCCGCTCATGCGGGGTCCTCCAGGGTGGCGCGTATCTCGTCGAGTTCTTCGCGCGCCCGGTCGATCTCGATACGTTGGACGAGGAGGTAGACGAAGAGGGCCGTGAAGGCCGCGAGTGAGACAAGGAGCGTGATGGCCATCGATTGCGGCATGTGCGCTACCTCAGGATGGATACCGCGCCACCAGTAGACGGACATGAAGACCATCGGGACGTCCGCGAAGCCTATGATGCCGAGCACTGCGGCGTAGCGCGCCATGCGCTCCTTGTCCTGCGAGGCCTGCCGGAGCATCAAGTAGGCGACGAAAATCAGCCATAGGATGAATGTGAACGTGAGTCGCGGTTCCCACTGCCAGAATGTGCCCCATGTGGCGCGACCCCAGAGGCCGCCGCTGATGATTACGAGCGTCGTGAAGAGCACGCCGATCTCGGCTGCTGAGCGAGCCACGACGTCGTATGCCATACTGCGTTTCCAGAGGTAACCGATGCCCGCGACCGCGGTGGTGGCAAAGGAGAAGTACGAGACGGCGGCCATCGGCAAATGCATGTAGAAGATGCGCTGTGGCTCGCCCTGGATGAGTTCGGTTGGGGCGTAGAGCAGCGCCATACCGACGCTGATCAGCAGCAGCACACACGCGGCCAAGCCCAGCAAGTCGAGAAGACTCAGGTGCAGCCCACCCCTCGCTGGCCGGGGTAACGCGCGAGTCACGCCTACCATTCCCATGCAGTCTCTCCTCAGCCCCAGTCTTCGAGCACGAAATCGAACACAAGAAACGATATGACCAAGTAGACGATGTCAAATGCGATCAGCAGGTTCACCCAAGTCCATACTTCAGACCAGGGTTTCCCATCCATCAGCAGGCCTGTCGCCTTCACACTTCCGATGATGAGCGGCACCAGGATCGGCAGAAGCAGCACGGGAAGCATGACTTCGCGCGCTCGGGTATTCACCGCCATCGCGCCGAAGACTGTTCCGACCGCTGCAAACCCGACGGTTCCCAGTATTATGACAGCAACAATCTGGCCTCTCAACACGGAGACACCGAAAAAAGACTCGAACACGGGCACCAGCACGACTTCGGTAAGGCCGATGAACACTAGATTTGCAATCAGCTTCGCTACGTAGACGACGCTGCCATCGGCGGGACAGAGTAGCAGGCCTTCCATGGAGCCACGCTCACGCTCGTGGGAGAAGACGCGGCCCAGGCCCATGTGACGAGCGCGACGCTCTCGGCGCGCAGGTCGAATGCAAAGTTGAAGACAGTAAGCGCGACGATCCCGAAGACGAGCATGGCGGCCATCGCATCCTTGGTGCGCAGTTCGATGACGAGGTCCTTCCACAGCAACGCGCCGAGTTGCCGCAGCCAGACCGCGCCGGCGCCGGTGGTTGCCGCCGGCATGGCTGTCGCATTCCGTCGTGCCGCAACATCCTCGGCGACGACGCTATTAAGCGGTTGCTGCGACATGGCGCGCGTATAGCTCCTCAAGGCCTGCGAGGTCCTGTCCGGCGCAATCGCCTCGGTGTACGACAAGTCCTGCCGACAGGATCACAAAGCGTTCACAGGAGCGTAGGCCGAGTCGCAGGTTGTGGGTGGCCATAATTACCGTTCGGCGGGGGGCATGCTCGCGGTCGAGCCACTCGCTTAGGCGGCCCGCGGCCTCCTGGTCGAG
>JACQEE010000265.1 GCA_016200725.1 Chloroflexota bacterium | reverse complement strand
TCTCCCACGACGGGAGAGGGATGACCACCGCACCCGCCCACAGAGATGCTTCGACTACGCTCAGCATGACAGAGAGGTTACACCCACATGCCCTTCTCGTAGCGCAGTCGGCGGCGCGGGTCGGCGGGGATTTCTTTGTCGGTGAAGCCATAGACGGCGTTGAACGTGTCGCGGGGGTCGATCCAGAACTTGCGCTTGACGTCGCCTTCGAGGCGGAGGCCCTTCGACCTGAGGTAGTCGGCGGCCTTCTGCGCGTTCTTGACCTTGAAGTTCACCGAGTACCAGCCCTGGCCACGATTTTTGAGTGTGCGGTCGAGGGTTGTGTCCTTCTCGGTGGGCTTGAGCAACTCGAAGACGCTGCTGCCGCACCAGAAGGCGGAAACCTTCGCGCCATAGACGGCGTCGACGCGGTCACCGAGGTGCCGGAACTCGAGAGCCTTCCATGTGCGCGTTGCGGCGGTGAGGTCGTGGACGACGGCGGTGACGCTGGACAACTTCTCAATGCCGAGCGGGTGCTCGTCGCGCCACTTGTCGGGCGACCAGCCCGGCTTGATGCGCGAGTCGTTGGGCATCTCGACGCGGCAGTACTCGATGCACGCGTTGAATGTCTCACGCTCGTCGGTCAAGAAGAACGTGTTCTTGAACTTGGGGTTGGTGTAGATGACGCGCAGGCCCGCCTTTTGCATGTGGGCGTCGGCTGGAGGAACCTCGTTGATCTTGAAGGCGATCGAGTGGAAGCGCTGCCCGTTCGTCTTGATCCAGTCGGCGGAGCCCACCGCCTGTGACTGGAAGCGCTTGGAGAGCGGCTCGATGCACATCTCGTGGACGAGCATGAGCGCGGCATCGCGGTCGAGCGACTCGTCGTAGCCCTTGTAGTAGGTCTCGGCGCCGAAGACGTCCTTGAGCAGGTGCTCGAGGCGCTCTTGGAGGTTCACGTTGAGGCACGTGTGCACCATGTGTACTTGCTTGGTGACGCCGAGAGACATGAGAGGCTCCTTTGCAGGGGACGGCTGGATGGTAGGGAGGCGCAGGGGGTGTGTCAATGCGTTCGGCCGTCTGCTACCATGCGGTTCATACAGCCGTGTATGACAGCCTTTCCTCGATTGGGAGGCCACGATGGAACGCTTGACGAAGGACTACCCAGTCTTCGACTGCGACGCGCACGTCACGGAGTCGCCGCGCATCTGGAGCGACTACATGACGGCGCAGGAGCGCGAGATTGTGCGTCCGTGGTTCTATCCCGACGCCGAGGGGTGGATCCACGTCAACGGCGTCCGCGCGCTGCCCGCGACCTGGGCGAAGGGACGCTCCTCGCTGCAGGGCTTCCACCAGGAAGAGCGGCGCATGCCCAACCGCGCGGAGATCGGCGGCCCAGGCGTCAACAAGAAGGTGCTCCGCAAACTGTTCACGATGAAGTTGACCGAGGAGCAGGTCGAGTATACCGAGCACAAGGGCGCGCGCGACCCGAAGGCGCGCCTCGTCGACATGGACATCCAGGGCATCGATCAGGTCGTGGTCATCCCGCTGATGATGTTCGGCGCCTATCTGTTCGTCGAGCACGCGCAGGCGTCGGCGATCGTCGCCCGCGCCTACAACGACTGGGTGCACGACTGGTGCTCGACTGCGCCTGACCGCCTCTTCCCTGCGGCCGTGCTGCCGTCGGCTGATCCTGTCATGGCCGCGAGGGAGTTGCGTCGCGTGGCTGCGAAAGGCTTCAAGGTCGCGATGCTGCGGCCCGTCGACGCGGGCGGGCGCTATCCCAACCACCCGCGGTTCGCCCCGCTGTGGAAGGCCTTCGAGGAGACGCAGGTCGTGGTGGCGATGCACTCGCTGCCGCGCGCGCTGATCCCATCGCTGAACCCCTCGATGACGCAGTTGAGCGCGGGCGATTTCCTCTTCCGCTCGCTGAGCCGACACCAGTTGCGCGAGCCGTGCGAGCCGCTCGGTTTCATCTACGAGGCGATGGTCTGGCTGCCACAGGTGCTGCTCTCCGGCTTCTTCGAGGACTACCCCGGCGTGACGCGCATGGCGATTATGGAGTCGAACGCGACGTGGGTGCCGCTGCTGCTCGAGCAGTGCGACAAGGCCTTCCACCTCTACCGCAACGAACGAAAACGCAGAGCGACTCGGCTACCCAGCGAACTGTACTTCGAGCGCTGCTTCAGTTCTTTCGAGAGCGACGAGACGCTGGTCTATCGCCAGCACAAGTACTTCGAGAGCGTGGGCATCTGGGCGTCGGACGCCTACCACCACGACGGGTCGGACGCGTGGGAGGCCATCCGCGAGATGCGCGAGGCAGGCGTGCCGCTCGACGTGGAGCAGAAGTTCATGGGCGCCAACGCTCGCCGTATGTACCGCATCGAGCCGAAGATGTACACGAAGTCGCAGCCTGCGCCCATCGAGCGGCCAGCGTGGTACCCGAAGGCCGAGGAGATCAAGCGCGAGTTCGCGGAGTTGACGGCGCGGCGGTAGGTGCCCCTAGAACCCCATAAAGTTGCTGCCGTTGGTGTGGAAGGTCTGACCGGCGAGGATGCCGCCGGTGGCGTCGTCGGCGAGGAAGGCCACCAGTTCGGCGATCTGCTCCGGCGTGGCGACGCCGAACGGCATGATGTGCCGCACCTTGTCCATGTCCGCCTGACTCTTGTTCGCGCGCCAGAGCGGCGTGTCGGTGGCGCCGGGCGCTACGCAGAAGACCATCACCTTCTTGCGCGCGAGTTCTTTCTGGATGGTCTTGCTCAATGCCACCACGCCTGCCTTCGCCGCCGAGTAGGCTGGCAGCATCGGCCCGCCTGTCGCTGCCACCTGCGAAGCGAAGTTGATGATGCGCCCGCCGCCCTGCGGCACCATCACCTTGGCGACCTCCTGGTCGACGTAGAAGGTGGCGTCGAGACAGACGCGGATCGTGCGGTGCCACAGTTCGTCGTCGAGGTCCATGAACGACTTGTGGACTGCGATGGCGGCGGCGTGGGCGAGGACGTCGACGCGGCCATAGGCGTCGACGGTGCGCTTGACGAGCGCCTGCACCTGCTTGCGCTCCGAGAGGTCGGTGGCCTGGAAGAAGGCCTGGCCGCCCGCCTTCGCGATTTCGCTCGCCACCTTCGTGCCGCCGTCGGCGTTCACATCGGCGATAGCGACCTTCGCGCCGCGCTTGGCGACGAGGAGGGCTGTCGCACGGCCCATGCCGCTCGCGCCGCCGGTGACGATGATGGACTTGCCTTGCAGGGACATGATGTTCTCCTTTAGTCGGTGGGATGCGAGGACCTTTTCTCGAGAGAAAAGGTCCTCGCGCTCTCCCAAAGAGTTTTACCCTTTTTGAGTTCCTAGATTTCGATCCGGAGTAGCGATGCTGCGTTCTCGGCCAGCATGGCCTGGATGTCGCGCTGTTCCACACCACCGTCCTTTAGGTCAGCGATGGCGTCGCCGGGCGTGCCGGTGTCGTGCCAGGGGTATCGCGAGCCCCAGACGGCGGTCTTGGCGAAGACGTCCGGCAAGCGGCGCACGGAGCCTTCGCGCGAATCGAAGGTAACGGCGTTCTGCCGCGCGGCGAAGACGTGCTCGGGCTCTAGGCTCACCGGCTCCTGCTGCGAGCCCAGCCAGAGATAGACCTCGGCCTTTTCGAGCGCGAGCGGCAGCCACGTCGCCCCACCGTGGGCGAAGAGGGTACGCAACTTCGGAAAACGCTCCATCAGCCCCTCGGTCATCATGCCGACGAGGAAGGCCATGTTGTCCATCGTGGGCGCGACCGTCGGTGACCAGGCCCGCCGCTTCGATGGCGTGCCACACGGGTCGATAGTCGGGATGCGTTGGCGGCTTGCCCGCGAAGGTGTGCGGACGAACGACGACCGCCTTGAAGCCGAGCGACGCCGCCCGGCGCACCTCGGCGACGGCGAGATCGACACGCTGCAACGGCAGGACGGCTGCGGGAAAGAGGCGCTTCGGTGCGACGCTGGCGAAGTCGCGAGCCCAGTCGTTGTACGCTCGCGCGAGGGCGGCAGCGACCTCAGCGTCGGCGACGACGGGCAGGTATTCGAGGAAGAGCGTTGGGAACAGGAGCGCGGCGTCGATGCCCATCGCGTCCAAGTCCCGTAGACGTGCTTTCGGATCGCTCGCCCCTGGTGTGAGAACGCTCGTATCGCTGGCCGTCGCGCCCGGTCGCCACGAGGCGTAGCGCGGGATGGGCGACGGCGAGACGTCGCCTACCAGCTTGCCGTTCAGGATGGTGACCGGGCCGTCCTTACCAGCAGATCGCCAGAAGGAGTGCCGTGCGCGGTCGCGGTAGGCGGGGCCGAGGTAGCGCGTCCAGACCGCCTCGGGTTCGAGGAGGTGGCTGTCGGCGTCGAAGACGCGGATGCGGGTCTTGGTGGGCATGGTGACTTCCTACGGCCAGAAGAGGCGCTTGGCCTCCCTGGTGAGTTCATCGCGGAACTTGGGATGTGCGATCCCGATGAGCGCCTCTGCGCGCTGGCGGGCAGATTTACCGAGCAGGCTGGCGACGCCGTACTCGGTGACGACATAGTCGACGAATGCGCGCGTCACCGTGACGACTGTGCCTGCCTCGAACTGCGGCGCGATGCGCGAGACCTTGCCGCCCTGTGCCGTCGATTCGAGGACCATGACCGATCGCCCGTTCTTGGCCAGCGTCGCGCCGACGGCGATCTCCGGCTGCCCGCCCGGTCCCGCGTGCAGCCGCGTGCCGATGTGCTCGGAGGCAACTTGGCCGGTCAGGTCGATGGCGAGCGCGTTCATGATGGCGACGAGGTTCTCCTGCGCGGCGATGACACGGATGTCGTTGACGTAGTGAACGCTGTGCAACTCGATGTCGGGGTGCATGTTGGCGAGTTCGGTGTCGTCGTCGGTGAGGGCGAGCAGCGTCATCACGTGCTTGCCGCGGTCGAGGGACTTGTACTTGCCGGTGAAGCGCTCGGGGTGGTCGCGCATCATAGCGATGGCGCCGCGCGGCATGCGTTCGGTGTGCCAGCCGAGGTCACGGCGGCCGTCGAACATCCCGAAGAGCGGCAGCGCCTCGATGGTGCTCCCCGCGCCCATCAGCACGGTGTCGCGGTCGCGGATGAGCGGCGCGACGTGGGCGGCGATGGCCTTGAGGGCGTCGACGTCCTTGCGGGCGAGTTCCTCGGAGATCGACTTGCGGAAGGGCGTTGGAGGAACGGCCATTTCGACGAGGAAGTCCACTTCCGATACGTGGATGTCGTTGTCGCCGCGCGTGCGAATGAAGGAGGGATTCACCTCGCCGATGACGACGCGGGCGAATTCGGCGAGTTCCTTCTTGTCCCAGCGCACCGGACCGAAAGAGCAGAGGCCGCGCTCGTCCGGTGGCGACAACTCGATGAGCAGCACGTCGGGGCGGCGCACGTCGGGTCGATTGTCGCGCGCGCCCTTCGTGGACAGCGTGCAGGCGCCGATGGCGGTATCGCCACGGCGCTGCTGCATCTGCTCGCGCACGTACGGCCCGACGATGAACCAAACCTCGGGCATGATGTGGCTGCTGATGTCCGGCTCGAACCAGGGCAGGTCGTTCAGGCCGTTATAGAGGCGCAGCCGGACGTCGTTGAGGTCTGGCGCGCGGCCGAGGAGGGCGGTCATCACGGTCTTGGGGTCGGAGCCGACGGGCACGACGACCATGTCGCCATCGCGCACGGAGAGGACGGCCACTTCGGCAGAGACGAGTTTTCCGCCGCAACGCTTCCGCCAGTCCAAGATAGATCCTTCGCAGACTCAGGACAAGCTCTAACCCCTGCCCCTTCCCTCAAGGAAGGGGCAGATAGCGAAGTTCATACACGAGTGTATGAACTTCGGGGCGACGCTAGCACTGGAGCGCGGCGTAGTCAAGGATGGCCGATGTCTTCCTTGACCTAGGCCACAGGGGAAAATATGCTAGATGCCAAGCACTTTCGTTGGCAGCGCGGAGCGGGCGCGAAGGGGTAGCGTGCGAGTCCTGACTGGCCATGCCAAGGGCGTCCGCCTGAAGGCGTCGCGCGCGCCGGCGCTGCGGCCAACCTCGTCGCGCGTCCGTACTGCGCTGTTCGACGTGCTCGGCAACATCGACGACCTGCGCGTGCTGGACCTCTTCGCGGGCACGGGCTCGCTCGGCATCGAGGCGTTGAGCCGCGGCGCGGCTTCGGCTGACTTCGTCGAGCGCAACTTCCGCCTCTGCCAGGGCATCCGCGACAATTTGCGCAAGGCCGGCCTCGAGGGTGATTCGCACGTGATCTGCGCGATGTCGCACAAGGCGATGGCAACACTGGCCGGGCCGTACGACCTCGTGCTGATGGACCCGCCGTACGATCTGCCGGGCACTCCTGAGCTGCTCGCGGCGCTCGGGGGCTCGACGCTGCTTGCACCGGGGGCTATCGTGGTGTTGGAGCACGCGTGGCGCGGGGGCGTCATCGAGGGTGCTGGGCGGCTCAAGCGCACGGACATGCGCCGTTATGGCGACACTGCTGTTTCCTACTACCGACTGGAGAATGCTACATGACGACCGCTCTCTATCCCGGCTCCTTCG
>JACQEE010000259.1 GCA_016200725.1 Chloroflexota bacterium | reverse complement strand
CAGCGTTGCAAGGTTCTCGACCGTCGACGAACTCGTGAAGGTCACGGCATCCGCACGCCTCTGTTCTAGCACATCGCGGGCCAGGACCCGCGACACTTCGGGCACGACCGTATGGTAGACCGTCACTTGCTCCACCTGAGCACCCTCTCGCTTCAGGGCTCGAACAAGATCCTCGGGCGCAATATCGGCGCGGGGCAAGAGGACGCGACGATCGCGGACAAGGGTGTTCAGGCCTTTAGCCAGCCCTTCGGTCGTGAACTCGTCCGGCCGATAGTCAGCCCGTACGCCACGAGCTTGCAGGGCGGCCGCAGTGGCCGGGCCGATGGCGCACACCTTCACGTTGGCGAGCGTACGGGCATCGCGTTGCGCATGCTCGAGGCGATTGAAGAACGCCTCGACCGCGTTGACGCTGGTGAAGATGAGCCACTGAAATTCACCAATGTGGCCGATGGCATTATCAAGTGGACGCCAATCGCTAGGCGGTGCGATCTCGATGGTCGGCACCTCGATGACTTCCGCGCCGCGTTCCTCCAAGCGTTTGGTCAGCGCGCTGGCCTGCGCCCGAGACCTCGTTACCATGATGCGCTTGCCGAAGAGCGGCCGGTTGTCGAACCACCGGAGCCGCTCGCGGAGACGCGCCACCTCGCCAATCACCGTCACCGCTGGGGACTTTATCCCAGCGACGCAAGCCTTGGCATGAATGGTGTCCAGGTCAGCGATCACCGCACGCTGCCGCGGCTCTGTACCCCACTCGATGAGCGCTGCGGGGGTAGTACCAGGCAGGCCGTGGCGCTTCAGTTGCTCGACGGTGCGCGGCAACGTCTCGACGCCCATGAGGACGACTAATGTGCCGACACCATTCGCAAGTTTGTCCCAGTGGATCCGAGTCCACTCCTTCGTTGGATCCTCGCGCCCTGTGATCACCGCAAATGACGACGAGAGGTCGCGGTGGGTCACAGGAATACCGGCGTAGGCGGGAACGGCAATCGCCGAGGTGATGCCAGGGACGATCTCGAAACGAATACCAGCGGCCGCGCAAGCCTCGGCCTCCTCGCCGCCGCGCCCAAACACGAACGGGTCACCGCCCTTGAGGCGAACAACCACCTTGCCTTCCAGCGCCTTCTGGACGAGCAGCGCATCGATCTCGTCCTGCTCGAGCGCATGGCCTTCCGGGCTCTTGCCAGCATAGATACGTTCTGCCGGTGCGGGCGCCTCGGCGACGAGTCTCGGGTTGACCAGCCGGTCGTAGACCAGCACTTCTGCCCGGCGTATCAACTCCAGGCCGCGCGCGGTGATCAGGCCTGGGTCGCCAGGCCCGGCGCCTACGAGATAGACGACGCCGCGCTTCACGTGGCAACTCCTGCAAGCAACTCGTGCGCGCCACCCGCCACGAGGCGTTCGGCAAGAAGGCGGCCGACGGACACAGGATCCGAAGCGTGCCGCGCGACGCTTGCCCGGATAACCTTTCTACCAGAGGGGTCTGCCACCATGCCGCGCAACTCAAGCCGGTGTCGGCGCACCTCGGCGAAGGCTGCGATCGGCACGCTGCACCCGCCACCCAGCGCGGCGACCGCTGTGATCTCGGCAGTCACGGCAGCACGAGTATCGGCATGATCCACGGATCGCGCCGCCGCGATGGCGCTACGTTCCCCGGCGAGGGCCTCCACAGCAAGCGCACCCTGGCCTGCTTCCGGCGTGCAAATCTCCGGGTCGATGAAGCAAGTGATATCGCCTTCCCGCCCGAGGCGCTTAACTCCCGCGGCTGCGATCACCACCCCGGCGAGTCCATCCTTGCCAGCCTTCGTAATGCGAGTGCCGACATTCCCGCGCACCGGCACGACCTCGAGGTCAGGCCGGTAGTGGCGAAGCTGAGCGGCACGCCGCGGGCTGCTCGTTCCGAGGCGCGCGCCCTTGGGCAGATCGTCGAGCGAGCGATGGCCGGGCGCGATCAGCACGTCACGGGGGTCTTCGCGCTCTGTGATGGCGGCGATGACGAATATCGGGTCGATCTCTGTAGGCAGGTCCTTGTAACTGTGGACGGCCAGCGCTATCGACCTGCGCTCGAGTGCTTGCTCGAGTTCCTTGGCGAATAGTCCACGAGGCATCGAGGCGAGCGGCGCATCTGGTCGCGCATCACCTTGCGTCCTAATCTCTTTGACCTCGAACGTGATGCGGGGATGGGCGCGTGCCAGCCGCTCGATCACCCAGCGCGTTTGCGTTAGGGCGAGCGGACTGCCTCTAGTCCCAACGATGAGTTTCATGCGCCTCTCGATCGACGATCGACGGTCAAGCGTAGCCGCGTCGCTGCCGCAATAGAGTCAAGGGGAAGAAGGAGGCTCGAGGTTGAAGAGTTCACGAGCGGCGTCGATAGCCCCTTTACTCTTGCCACGCTTCTTGAGCGCAAGCATGGGGTCGTGCAAGAGTTTCTGGGTGATCGAGGCGGTCAGGAGATCAATGCGCTCTTTATCCTCAGGCGAGAGGTGTTGCAAGCGCCGCATCGTCTTTTCCATCTCCTGGACTCGCAACGCCTCGGCCTTCCCGCGCAGCGCCTTGATCACCGGCACTGCCTCGAGGCTGCCAAACCACTCCATAAACCGCGCCGCTTCGTTGTCGATGATGCTCTCGACCTTGCTCACCTCGCGGAGGCGCTGGTCGCGGTTGGCGAGGGTCACCGCCTCGAGATCGTCGATGTCGTAGAGATAGACGTTGGGGATCCGCTTGCTCTCTGGGTCGACGTCGCGCGGAACCGCGATGTCGATCAGGCACAGCGCGCGCCCCGAGCGACGCTCCATCGCACGCGCCACCATGCCAGCCTCAATGACGTGTCGCGTGGAGGCGGTCGCGCTGATGACGATGTCGAAGTCGGCCAACGCAAGCGGCACCGAATCGTAGTCGACCACACGGCCGCCCAGTTCTTCAGCGAGGGCCGTGGCCCGCTCGCGCGTCCGGTTCGCTACGCCCAATTCGCCAGCGCCGGAGTCGCGCAGGCTCTTCGCGGTGAGTTTGCCCGCCTCACCCGCGCTGATGACGAGCACCTTGCAACGTTCGAGGCCGCCGAAGACCTGCCGCGCCAGCTGCACCGCGGCCGCGCTCACCGAGATGGCATGGCGGCTGATGCCGGTCTCGACGCGGGCGCGACGGCCCGTCCTCAACGCATCGTGGAACAGACGCGAGAGCGCCTTGCCCACCTGTCCCGCCTCCGACGCCTGGACAAGCGCGCCACGGACCTGCCCGAGGATCTCAGTCTCGCCAAGGATCATGGAATCGATACCCGAGGCGACAGCGAAGAGGTGCTGCACGGCTTCATCCTGATTGTAGCGAAAGAGGTAAGGCTCGAGTTCCTCCGAAGCGAGGCGATGATGCTCGCTCAGGTAATGCGACAGCGGGTCGCCGGAGGGTAGGCGCTCGAAGATCGCATAGACCTCGGTGCGGTTGCATGTCGAAAGGATGGCCGACTCGGGCGAGACTCGCGCCAGGGCACGGAGCGCGTCCGGCAGGTCTTCTGGCACCAGCGCGAGGCGCTCGCGTACCTCGACAGGCGCCGTGCGATGGTTCACTCCAATGGCAGCAATGTGCACTGCAATGGTCCTTAACTAGCAACCGCTCGCGCGTTGCGCAGTATTTTCACCATCTTGTTCCGAGCGGCGTCACGACGGCCCACGCGAATCAAATCGAGCACTTCCTCAGAGAGCGCCTGTTGCCAGAGTTCGGCAGGCGGCCGTCCCGGCTCGCGCATCAGCATCTCGCGCACCTCGCCGGCAATGTCGAGGAGCACGCCATACTCAGGGGGGAAGTACCGCTCCATCTCCTCGCGCACCTTGCGGGCCATCGCTGGGCTCTTGCCTGCTGTTGAGATGGCGATGGTGAGGTCACCTTGCTGCACGACGGAGGGCGCGATGAACGTGCATAGATCCGGTTTGTCGACAACATTGAGCAGCACGTGGCCTGCCTCGGCCTCGTCCGCGATCTGCCGGTTCACCGATGCGTCGTCGGTCGCCGCGATGGCCAGCCATGCCCCTGAAAGGTCGCCGAACTGGTAGGCCCGCCGCCGCCATTCGATCTTGCCGGCTTTCGACAGGCTGGCCAACTCGACCGTGCCTTCTGGGCTGACCACGGTGACCTTCGCACCCGCCTTCAGCAGCATCGCAACCTTTCGCTCGGCAACGTCGCCCGCGCCGATCACGACACAGCGCCGGCCCCGCAGGTCGAGGAAGGCGGGGTAATAGGCGGGCATCTTGGCTTCACGGACCACTACGCCTTGGCTCCCTCTTTGCCGACGAAGTAGCGCACACGAGTCTTCTTGAATTCGCGGGTGCTGTAGAGCATCAGGTATTCGCTGACCCCTGTATCCTTCGCGATTTCCTTGGCGATGTTCTCGCACTGCTCGCGGCTCGTCGCATGGAGCATCGTGAAGTGCGAGTACGGCCAATCGTTGTAGACAGGGCGCTGGTAGCAGTGGCTTACGTGCGGCGATCTTGCCATCGCGTCGCCAACCTGCGGCGCCTTGTCTGGTGGAACGAGCCACACGGCCATCGCGTTGGCCTTGAACCCAGCACGGCGGTGGT
>JACQEE010000258.1 GCA_016200725.1 Chloroflexota bacterium | reverse complement strand
TTTCGCCTGCCAAGTGAAAGGCGAGCTATGCTCGCCCGGCAGGCGAAAGCGCCTGCCCCACCTTTGCCTTCGGCCTGGCTCCCTCGCCGTGGCAAGATAAATAAGAATGACTGATTTCTACGCCAAGTTGGGCGAAGTGCTCGAAGTGGACGAGGTCCAGCCCTCCGACGACATCCGCAGCCTGCCGGAGTGGGATTCGCTCGCCGCGCTCTCCGTAATCGCCATGGTCAACACCGAGTACCGCGTGACTCTGACCGCGGCGGACCTGAAGTCGGCTGGCTCGGCGCAGGCGCTGCATGACCTGGTGGCAAGCAAGTGTCGCTGATCCCCTACAATCGAATCGGAATCGTCGGAACCGAGCTGCGCTACGTGCAGGAGGCCTTCGCCGAGTGGCACATTTCGGGCGACGGCATCTTCACCAGGCGCTGCCACCAACTCCTCGAAGAGGCGACCGGCGCGCGCAAGGCCCTGCTCACCACCTCCTGCACGCACGCCCTCGAGATGGCCGCGCTGCTCCTCAACCTGGCGCCCGGCGACGAAGTGATCGTCCCCTCCTTCACCTTCGTCTCGACCGTCAACGCGTTCGTCCTCCGCGGAGCGCGTCCGGTCTTCATCGACATTCGCCCCGACACCTTGAATCTCGATGAGCGCTTGATCGAGCAGCACTTCACCCCGCGCACCAAGGCCATCTTCCTGACCCATTACGCGGGAGTGGCGTGCGAGATGGATACGATCCTCGAAATCGCCAACCGCCATGGCATCGCGGTCGTCGAGGATAACGCGCATGGCCTGTTCGCCCGCTACAAAGGCAGGCCTCTCGGAAGCTTCGGCTGCATGGCCACCCAGAGTTTCCACGAGACCAAGAACTTCAGTTGCGGCGAGGGCGGCGCGCTGCTGATCAACGATCCGGCCTACATCGAGCGGGCCGAGATCCTGCGCGAGAAGGGCACCAACCGCAGCCTCTTCTATCGCGGCATGGTCGACAAGTACACCTGGTGCGACGTTGGATCGAGCTACCTGCCGTCGGAGATCCTGGCGGCGGTGCTGTACTCGCAGCTCGAAGTCCGCGACACCATCCAGGCCCGCCGCCGCCGCGTCTGGGAGCGCTATCGCGAAGCCTTGTCCTGCTGGGCCGAACAGAATGGCGTCGGCGTGCCGTTCGTGCCGCCCTACTGCGAGCAGCCCTGGCACATCTTCTACCTGCTGCTGCCCACGCTCGAAGCCCGCCACGCCCTGATCCATCACCTCAAGCAGCGCGAGATCCTGGCCGTCTTCCATTACCTTCCTCTTCACCTCTCGACCATGGGTCTCCAATTCGGCGGCAAGCCCGGCGATTGCCCCGTCACCGAGCGCGTCTCCGACCAGCTCCTCCGCCTCCCGCTCTTCAGCGACCTGAGCGAGTCGGACCAGGAACGCGTGATCGAAGGTGTGAAGACATTTGTATTAGCCGCGTTATGACAGAACCCTCGGCGTTGGTGGGGCAGGCGCTTTCGCCTGCCATGTGTTCATTCAACTTGGCAGGCGAAAGCGCCTGCCCCACCAAGACGATGGTCTGCCCCACGGAGCGGTTGGTCGGCCCGTGATACCATTTCCTGGACCATGGACGCGGTCCAATCGGAACTCGATGAAATAGAACTCAACATAAGTCGAATTCCGCCGGATAAGTTCACCGTCCAGCTTCGCGTCCGCCTGGCGAATTCCGATAGCGACCAGATCCTCTCGCCCGTGCCGTTCGAACTTCCCGCCAACCTCGGCGACGCCGTCGATCAGCCCGACGTCTACGGCAAACTCCTCGGCGACGCCCTCTTCGCCGCCGAAGAGCTTCGCAAGAAGATGAGCGAAGTGGTCGGCCCGAAACGGGATCACCCGCTGCGCCTGCGCCTCCTCTCCGACGACGAAGAGATCCAGCGGCAGCGCTGGGAAGCCGTCTGCTTCGATGGCCAGCCGCTCTTCGACCGGCGGATTTGCCTGTCGCGCTTCCTCTCGCCCGATGCCGCGCCGGAGAGGCCGCCGCTCCGGCCTTCGCTCAAGG
>JACQEE010000257.1 GCA_016200725.1 Chloroflexota bacterium | reverse complement strand
CTGGTAGCCGGTGACTGTGGAGATGCCCATCTTGGACATGATCTTGAGGATGCCGGCGTCGATGGCCTTGCGATAGTTCTTCCGCGCCTCCTCGACGCTCATGTCCTCGACCTCGCCCGTCTCGATAAGTTCGGCGAGCGTCTCGAAGCCCATGTAGGGGTTGACGGCGCTCGCGCCGTAGCCGAGGAGGCAGGCGAAGTGGTGGATCTCGCGGGGCTCGGCCGTCTCGGCGACGATGCTGGCGCGCATGCGCTTGCCGGCGCGGATGAGGTGCTGGTGGATCGCGCCGATGGCGACCATCATGGGCATGGGGGCGCGCTCGCGGCCGGCCGCGCGGTCGGAGACGATCAGGATGGAAGCGCCGCCATCGATGGCCTTGACGGCCGCGGCGCAGAGCGCGTCGACGGCGCGGTCGAGTTCATCGGCGCCTTTGGAGGCACCGAAGGTGGCATCGAGCGTGGCGTTCTTGAAGGCGGAGTCTTTGATCTTGCGCAGCGCCTCTAGTTCCTCGTTGGTGATAACCGGACTGGTGATGTGCACGAGGTGGGCGTGCCTCTCGGTCTCGTCGAAGAGGCTCTGGCGCGGCCCGAGATACGTGTGTAGCGACATGACCAGTTGTTCGCGCAGCGGGTCGATCGGCGGGTTGGTCACCTGGGCGAAGCGCTGCTTGAAAAAGGTGTAGAGGAGGCGCGGTTTGCGCGCAAGGACGGCGATCGGCGTGTCGTCGCCCATCGAGAAGATGGGCTCCTTCCCTTCGAGCACCATCGCGCGGATGACGAAGGAGAGGTCTTCCACCGTGTAGCCGAAGGTGCGCTGGCGAGTGAAGAGATTGTCGTGAGTGTGGCTGCCGTTCGACGGCTCCTTATCGGGTATGTGGCCGAGCTGGTACAGCTGCCGGTGCACCCACTTGCCGTAGGGTTTTTCAGCGGCGACGCGGTTCTTGATCTCGTCGTTCTTGAGCAGTTTGCCCGCGCGGGTGTCGACGGCGATCATCTGGCCGGGGCCGAGGCGGCCTTTCTCCACGATGTGCGCGTCGTCCATCTCGACAACGCCGACTTCCGAGCCCATGACGATGATGCCGTCGTCGGTGAACTTGTACCTCGCGGGGCGCAGGCCGTTGCGGTCGAGGATGGCGCCGACGATGTCGCCGTCGGTGAAGGCAAGCGCCGCGGGGCCGTCCCATGGCTCAGTGAGGCAGGCGTGGTACTCGTAGAAGTCCTTCCACGCGGGCTCCATGTGCGGCATGTTCTCCCACGGCTCGGGCACCAGCATCATCATCGTGTGGAGGATGTCGCGGCCGGAGAGTTCCAGCACCTCGGCGACGTTATCGAGTTTGGCGGAGTCGCTGCCGGTCTCTTCGATGATGGGGAGCAGGCGCTTGAGGTCCTTGCCCCAGACGGCACTGTGGAGTTCGGGCTCGCGGGCGCGCATCCAGTTGATGTTGCCGTACAGCGTGTTGATCTCGCCGTTGTGCGAGAGGCGGCGGAAAGGCTGGGCGAGGAACCAGTTGGGAAAGGTGTTGGTGCTGTAGCGCTGGTGATAGACGGCCAGCGCAGTCTCGAACGAGGGGTCGACGAGGTCCTTGTAGAACTTCGCCAACTGGGTGGCGACCATGAGGCCCTTGTAGACGAGCGTCTTCTGAGAGAAGGACGGGATGTAGAGGTCGTCGATTTTGCGTTCCTTCGCGGCGCGCTCCGCATCGCGGCGGGCGAGGTAGAGCGCGCGCGAAAAGGTGTCGTCGCTCATGCCGGGTTTGCGGCCGATCAGCACCTGGCGGATGCACGGCTCCGTGGCGAGCGCGTGCTGGCCCAAGGCGGACTCATCGACGGGCACGGTGCGCCAGCCGAAGAGCGTGAGGCCCACGCGCTTGATGGACTCCTCGATGAACTTGATGGACTCGTCGCGAGCCGAGACGTTCTGCCCAGGCAGGAAGACCATGCCGACCGCGAGGTCATTGTCCTTCTCGATGCGGCCGCCGAGGCGAGAGAGGTCCTTGCGGAAGAGTTTGATCGGCACCTGCGTGGTGATGCCCGCGCCGTCGCCGGTCTTCGCGTCGGCGCTCACCGCGCCGCGATGGGTCACGTTGGAGACGGCGGTAACGGCCTTCGCCAGGATGCTGTGGCTGGTGCGTCCATGGATGTCGGCGACGAAGCCGACGCCGCAAGCGCCGTGCTCGTACTTAGGGTCGTAGAGGAGACCTTTCGTCTCCGGTTGTCGGTACCCCATAGCCGTGTCCACCTACAGTATCGGGAGGTACCGCTTCAACTCGTAGTCGTGGACGTGGCTGCGGTAGTCCTCCCACTCGAGCTTCTTGTTGCGCACCAGGCTCTCATAGACGTGCTCGCCGAGGGCTTTGCGCATGAAGGGGCTGGCCTCGGCCGCCTGGATGGCCTCTTTGAGGCTGCCGGGCATGCGTCGGACGCCGCGCTCGGCCAGTTGCGCCTCGGTCAACGTGCCGGCGTCTTCCTCGAGGGGTTCGGGCGGCTTCATCTTGCGCTCGATGCCCTCGAGGCCGGCGGCGAGCAGGACGCTCAAAGCGAGATAGGGGTTACACGCAGAGTCCGCGCCTCGGTACTCGATGCGGGTGCTGTCCTCGCGGCCCGGGCGGTAGTCGGGGATGCGGATGAGGTCGGAGCGGCTGCGGTGCGCCCACGAGGAGTAGATCGGCGCCTCGAAGCCGGGGATGAGCCGCTTGTAGGAGTTCACCCACTGGTTGGTCACCAGGCTCATCTCCGGCGCGTAGCGCAGCTGGCCGGCGATGAACTGTCGCGCCGCCATGGAGAGGTGGTCGGGGGTCTTGCGGTCGTAGAAGGCGTTGCCTTCGTTCTGGAAGAGGGACTGGGTGACGTGCATGCCGCTGCCGTTCACTCCGTTGATGGGCTTGGGCATGAAGGAGGCGTAGACGCCCTGCTTGTTGGCGATTTCCTTGACGACGACGCGGTAGGTGGCGACGCCGTCGGCCATGGCGAGGCCATCGGCGTAGCGGAGGTCGATTTCATGCTGGCTGGGCGCGCCCTCGTGATGGCTGTACTCGACGGCGATGCCCATCTGCTCGAGAGTGAGGACCGTCTCGCGGCGCAGGTCGGAGCCCCAGTCGAGCGAGGTCTGGTCGAAGTAGCCACCCTGGTCGAGTATCTGGGTGGACTGGCTGTCCTTGAAGTAGAAGAACTCGTGCTCGACGCCCGCGTAGTAGGTAAAGCCGAGGTCGGCGGCGCGCTTGAGGCTGCGCTTGAGGACTTGCCGGGACGCCCCCTCGAACGGTTCGCCCTCGGGTGTGAGGATGTCGCAGAACATCTTGGCGACGGCGTTCTGGCGAGGGCGCCAGGGGAGGAGCGTGAACGTGGTGGGGTCGGGCATCGCGATCATGTCGGCCTCGTCGAGGCGGGCGAAGCCTTCGATGGAGCCGCCGTCGAACGGCTTGCCCCGCTCGAGCGCCTCGCGCAGTTCCTCGACCGTGATCGCGAACCCCTTGAGGTTGCCCAGGATGTCCGTGAACCACAGGCGGATGAACTTAACGTCGTTCTCCTTCACCGTGTGGAGAACGAACTCTTGCGCTTCTTTGCGGTCAACCGTTTCCATGGCAAAAGCCAAAGACGGGTTAGACCCGTCCCGTTCGCGCCTGCCGCCTCGCCTCACCTCGAACGACGGCTGGCCTACACGAGGCGTATGTCCCTCAGCCTGGTGTCCCGACTGGGAAAAGGACACCAGAAAATGAAAGCACACTATAGATGATAGGCTCCAGGTTGTCAAAGAGAGCGACACCTGTTGGAGAGCGATGAAGTGACGGGGGCCGACGAGAATCGTATGCTGGGCCATCTCGCGGTGTTGCGAAATCCGTCGGAGTCCGTCGGAGCGAGAATGAGGATGAACCACAAAGCGTGCTGAGGCCACTGATCCTCTCGCATTCGGACTGGCTTTCGCTAATACCTCGTTGATTTCTCACGATGCGGTCCTGTGTTGCGCCCCTAGTTGACCCACCTCCAGCGCGGGGGTAGAATCCGCCCGCACCGGCATGAGACGCCCGCAGGGAGGCGCTCTGTAGCATGGATTCAAGCCTGATCGGGAAGGTTGAGAAGGCCAAGAAGTACGCGCAACAGCGCGATGCCCGCGTCCGGTTTCACAACTTCACCATCCGCTTCCGCGGCGATCATCGCTCCCACGAACTTTCGTTTCGCGCCGGCGCCTGGCATTGCACCTGCGATTACTTTGAACTGCACGCGACGTGCAGCCATCGCATGGCGATGGAGCGCATCCTCGAGGGAATGCTGCCGGTCGCCGTGGCGACGCAGTAGGTCCTCGGGCTCTCCCAAAGAGTTTTACCCTTAGGGATTTTCCTTTGTAAGGCGTTTTGGGAGATCAGGCGTGGTAGCGGCTGAGGACGAGGCAGGCGTTCTGCCCGCCGAAGCCAAACGAGTTCGATAGCACGTGCTCGACCTGCTTGCGGCGCGCGACGTTGGGGACGTAGTCGAGGTCGCACTTGGGGTCGCGCTCCTCCTGGTTGACGGTGGGGTGGATGACGCCATCGGTGAGCGTGCGCACGCAGGCGACGGCCTCCATGCCGCCCGCCGCGCCGAGCGCGTGGCCGATCATGGACTTCGTGGAACTGATCGCCACACCGTAGGCGTGCTCGCCGAAGACCTTCTTGATCGCCACCGTCTCGATCGCATCGTTCAGCGGCGTCGAGGTGCCGTGCGCGTTGATGTAGCCAATGTCGGATGGCGTGAGGCCCGCGTCGGCGAGCGCCCACGTCATCGCGCGTGCGGCCCCGGCGCCGTCCTCGTCAGGCGCGACGACGTGGTAGGCGTCGGAAGAGGCGCCGTAGCCGGTGACCTCGGCGAGTATCTTCGCGCCGCGATCGAGCGCGTGGGTGAGGCGCTCGAGCAGAAGGATGCCGCAGCCCTCGGCGGGCACAAAACCTTCGCGCTTGGCGTCGAACGGGCGGCTGCCCTTCTCGGGCGTGTCGTTGTACGAGGTGGCGAGCGCGCGCATGGCGCAGAAGCCGCCGAGGCCCAACTGGCTGATGCCCGCCTCGACGCCGCCGCTGACCATCACATCCATCGCGCCGCGACGGATCACCTCGGCCGCTTCGCCGATGCCCTGGGTGCCCGCGGCGCAGGCAGTCACCACCGTCGAGTTGTAGCCCTTCAAGCCGTAGGTGAGGCT
>JACQEE010000276.1 GCA_016200725.1 Chloroflexota bacterium | reverse complement strand
CTGGATGAGTTGATTGACGATCGCGGCTACAATGTCCTCGGCGTAACAGTGATGCCTGGTCCCCAGCTCGTGCAAGCCGTGCAAGATACGCGTGAGTTGAAACAGCGGCATCCGAATCTGCAAATCGTATGGGGTGGATATTTTCCAACTCAGCACACCGACACGGTACTACGCGCGGATTATGTGGACTATGCCGCGCGGAGCCAGGGCGAACTCACTTTTATCGAACTCATGCGCGCGTTGGATGGCGGCGACGATGTCGCTTCGATCAAAGGATTGTCGTACAAACGGTCGGGCGAGATCGTCCACAATGCGCCGCGCGCGATGGCGCGCTGCCATCGGCAAGCCACCCGCGCCTGCCGGACGCCTAGTAATGCGCGGTCAGGCATAGCCACTCGCCGTTCCCCGTCTCCTCGATAGCGCGCAGGCCTGCTGATCGCAAGGCCGCTGCAACCTCCGCGCGCTGAGTCTCGAGTACGCCTGCTACGAGCAACACCCCCGTCGGAGTCATCGCCTCGCGAGCGGGGGCCGCCAGGGCGCAGGCGACTCGGGCGCTGATGTTGATTACCACTACGTCGAACGTACCGAGGCCGGGCTGTGGCATCGTGCCGTGGACTGGCCGGATGCGGCGCGATACCCCGTTCACCCGAGCATTTCGTCGCGTCGCGCGGACGGCGTCGAGGGACGTATCCAGCGAGACGACCTCTCGCGCGCCGAGTCGCGCAGCGGCGATGGAGAGGATGCCGGAGCCAGCGCCAACGTCTAGCACTCGACTCCCCTCGCCGACTTGTCGCTCGACTGCCTCGAGACAGAGTTGCGTCGAGGGGTGCCAGCCGGTGCCGAAGGCCTTGCTCGCTTCCAGATCGATCCGCAGATCGGTTGTCGCCAGTTCGTAGCCTCGTCCAGGGTTGACGACGAATCGTCCGACGCGTAGCGCCCAGGCCGTTCCCTCTTCCCCTCGCCCGTCTGCGGGCGAGGGGAGGGTGAGGGTCTTCGCCTCGATTGGCGCAATGCGGCCGAGCAGGCGCGCCGCCGCTTCGATGCGTCCGCGCTGCTCGCTTCCCGCTCGTGTATTCGGGAGGCGTGTGGTGACGATGGCATGGTCAGCCCCCGCGACAACCTGCGGCGCTCTCTTGCCGTAGGTCGCCATCACCTCGACGAGCGGGTCGACCAATTCGGGAGGCACGCAATAGGCAATCGACTCGTCCAACATCCCTCTCTTCCCCTTCCCTTTAGGGAAGGGGGCAGGGGTTAGGTTTACGGCGCAGGGCGGATCGTGGTCACCGAGACGCCGCCATCGACGGCGAGAACCTGGCCGGTGACGTAGGAGGCGAGGTCGGAAGCGAGGTAGACGACGGCGCCGCCCATGTCCTCGGGGCGGCCAAGGCGCTTCAGTGGGTTCGACTGCGCTACATCGTCAAAGCCGCCGGACTTGAAGCGCTCCTGGTACTTCTCCGTGGCGACCGTGCCGGGGGCGACGGCGTTGACGCGGATGCCGTGGGGCGCCAACTCGAGGGCAAGCGACATCGTCAGGTTGATGATCGCGGCCTTGGAAGAGCCGTAGGGCGTTAGGCCGATGTTGGCGCGGATGCCGGCGATCGAGGAGATGTTGACGATCACGCCCTTCACCTTCCGTGCGACGAAGGACTTCGCCTCTCCGTTGCAGCACCAGAAGGTGGCGTGCAGGTTGTTGGCGACGATGTCGTCGTAGAACTTGCGGTCCAACTCGAGGAAGCGCGTGGGGCGGTGACCGACGAGGCCGCCGACGTTGTTGACGCAGATGTCCAGGCCACCGAGACCCTTCACCGTCGCGTCGAGCATGGCCTTGATGCCCTGCTCGGTGCGCACGTCCGCCTGGACGGCGAGCCCCTTGCGGCCCTCGGCCTGCACCAGTTTGACCGTGCCGGCCGCAAACTCAGGGCTCACGTCGGCGACGGCGACGTGGCACCCGGCGCGCGCGAGCATCACCGCCGTGCCGCGGCCGATGCCCTGGCCCGCGCCGGTGACGAGGGCGATCTTGTTCTCGAGGCCGAGGATGGGGTTCGCGCTAGGCATTCAGTGTGTCCTTCACGAACCGGCCGCCCTTCATGATGGCCTTGAGTTTGTTGAGGTCCTGGAGGACTTTGATGTCCATCGTGGGATCGCCGTCGATGACGAGGAGGTCGGCGAGTTTGCCCTTCTCGATGGTGCCGAGTTTGTCGGCCATGCCCATGAGTTCGGCGCCGTTCTTCGTTGCCCAGCGGATCACGTCGACGGGCGCGATGCCCATCGTCTTGACGTAGGTCTCGAGTTCCTTGGCATACATGCCATGCGGCATCTTCGCCGTGCCGTAGTCGTCGCCGACCACGAGTTTCATGCCGGCGGAGTTTGCCTCGGGCAGGATGCTGCAGAAGCGGTCGAACTCGTCCTGCACGCGGCGCCAGTAGGGGCTGTCAGACTCGCCGCGACGCTTCGCCTCGTCGAGCAGGGTGACGATGAAGTGGCCGCTGGGGCAGACGAAGGTTCCAGTCTCGGTGATCGCGGAGATGCACTCGCCGTCCATCGAATCGCCGTGGTCGATAAGGTCCAGGCCCGCCTCGATGCCCGCAAGGATGCCCTTCTTGGTAACGATGTGGCCGCGACACTTCTTGCCGCGCTCGTGAACCGTCTCGGCGACGGCCTTCAGCTCGTCCATGGTCATCGTGAGACGGTCGGGGTCCCATGGGCCGGGATGGCCCATCGTGGGGTACAACTT
>JACQEE010000015.1 GCA_016200725.1 Chloroflexota bacterium | reverse complement strand
ATCGATCCGCTCGAGGAACACGCGGCGCTTCGGATAGAGTTCCAGGGCGTCTTCGCGTTTGCAAGCGTCGCAGGCCAGTGGCACGGTCGGCGACTGACTGCCCTCACCGTCGCCAACACGCGATGCACTGATCTCACTGCTGAGGCTGCCTTCGAGCGTTGGTACGACGAGCACCACCTCGCCGATATCGTCGGTGGAGGAGGCTTCTACGCTGGGGCGCGATTCGTCGCCCCCTTGCTCGGGCCCGGCGAGCCTCGGCACATCGCGATCTACAAGACTGATCTCGACACACTCGCCGCTGCCAGCGAAGCCACGGCGAAGAGTCGTGCCACGCGAACGCGCACGCCGCCGACGCTCGAGCGCATCTGGGGCGGCGGGTTCGTCCCATATCGCTTCTAAACGTTGACAGCGAGCAGCGTCTCTGGAACACTGCGCGCGCATCCGTACACGACCGTATGGTGAGGCGTGTCCATGTCGAAGCAGGCGAAGCGTCCATTCGACGGCAAGGTTGCGCTCGTGACCGGCGCAGCGAGCGGCATCGGTCGCGCGACGACGCTGCTGCTCGCACGCGAGGGCGCGACCATCGCCGCTCTCGACCTCGATGTGGCTCGCCTCGCCGGCCTCAAGCGCGAGTTGAAGTCCGCCTCGAGCCGCTGCGTCTTCCATGCCACGGATGTTGCCGATCCCCGCGATGTAGCCAAGACCGTAGCCAAGATCGTCGCAGAACTCGAGCGGATCGACATTCTTGTCAACTGTGCCGGCGTCCTGAGCGCCCGGAAGACGATCGCCGAGATGAGCGACGAGATGTGGTCGCGAACGGTGGGTGTGAACCTCAACGGGACATTCCACATGGCTCGCGCAGTCAGCGCCGTCATGCGAGCGAACGGCGGCGCGATCGTGAATGTCGCCTCGCTGGCCGGGGTGAATCCCACAGCCGCTCGCGGCGATTACTGCGTCAGTAAGGCCGGGGTCATCATGCTCAGCCGCGTCCTCGCCCTCGAACTCGGCCCGCACGGCATCCGCGTCAACGCCGTCGCCCCCGAGGTGATCCGCACGCCGATGACCGAACAGCGGTGGGGCGATCCCGCGTGGATGGAGTCGCGTAAGATGGGCCACCCGCTGGGCCGGATCGGGGAGCCGGAAGAAGTTGCCAGTGTGATCGCCTTTCTTGCCTCGGACGCCGCGAGTTTCGTCAACGGCGCTGTCGTCCCGGTGACCGGAGGCATCTAGGCCAGAGGACTTGGAGGGATGGGTGAGGTATGACCACACTCGATCAGTACGCAGGGAAGTACCCCGATATCCGCATGGAGCGCCGCGACGGCATCCTCCAGGTCACGTTTCATACGGAAGGCAAGTCGCTGAAGTGGTCCGATGACGGCTCGCACCGAGACTTCGGTTATGCCTTCGCGGACATCGCCGCAGATGTGGCCAACAAGGTCGTCATCATGACCGGGGTCGGCGACGACTTCATCAACGACTTCGTCTTCAAGAAAAAGGGCAGGCGTCGTCCCAGCGACTGGGACACCATCTACTGGGAAGGCAAGCGCCTCCTGATGAACCTGCTGAACATCGAGGTGCCGATCATCGCTGCGGTGAACGGACCAGCCACTATCCACGCAGAAGTCGCGCTCCTCTCCGACATCGTTCTTGCTGCCGACCACGCCACCTTCGAGGCGGCGAAGCACTTCCCGAAGGGCAAGGTCCCCGGCGACGGCGTCCACATCGTGTGGCCGATGCTCCTCGGCATCAATCGCGGGCGGTACTTCCTCATGACGGGCCAGACGCTGACAGCAACTGAGGCGCACCGTCTGGGACTTGTCGGAGAAGTGCTCCCCAAAGAGAAACTGCTGCCCCGCGCGTGGGAACTCGCCGAGCAGATGGCTGCGAAACCAGCCCTCACGCTCCGCTATACGCGCGTTCTCTTCACCGAGCACATCAAGCGAACCATGCAAGACTACCTGGGCTACGGACTCGCGCTTGAGGGCCTGGCCGCCCTCGACGGGCAGGAAGACGCCACCGGCAAATTGGTCACGTAGACGAGGCGGGCTGCCCCTAGCGCCACTTGACGCACGAGGCTCTGGATGCTACCGTTTCGCCCACTTTCATACATACATGTATGTATGTCTAGATTGACCCGGTGCACGCTTAACCTATGGACATCAGCCTCATCTACGAGCTCGAGACCATCGATCCCAGCGAATAGAGCGCCCGGCGCACATACGATGAGTGCGTTGAGCAGGTGCAACTGGCCGATCGGCTCGGGTACAAAACGGTCTGGTTCACCGAACACCACTTCCTGCCTCGCTTCTCATACTCCTCCGCTCCCGAAGTCCTTCTCGGCTATCTCGCTGCCAAGACAAAGAACATTCGCCTCGGCCACGGCATCGTTCTTCTGCCCTTTCGCATCAATCATCCGCTGCGCGTCGCCGAGCGTGGCGCTGTGCTCGACATCGTCTCCAACGGCCGCCTCGAGTTCGGTGGGGGCCGCGCGATCTGCGAGTCCGAAATCTCCGCCTTCGGCGTGGACCCGGACGAGACGCGCATCGAGTGGGAAGAGTCGCTGCGCATGTTGCCCGAGATGTGGACGCGCGAGAACTTCTCGTGGAAGAGCGACGTCATCACCATCCCCGAGCGCAGCGTCGTCCCCAAGCCCGTCCAGAAACCTCACCCGCCGATGTGGGTCGCCTGCACGCAGCCGGCCACCATCGAGTTCGCCGGTGACCACGGCCTTGGCGTCCTCGGCTTCGGCATCGGCCCCGGCCAGTCCAACGACTACGTCCGCAACTACCGCGAGCGCATCAAGCGCGCCAAGCCGATCGGCAAGGCCGTCAACAACCGATTCGCACTTTGGGTCACGGCCCTCTGCGCCGATTCGGACGACGAAGCAATCCGCATCCAGGCCCCGAACGTAAAGACATATCTCGACCATGCGCGTTCGCTCTTCGCCTCGTGGATCGACGGCAAACCGCCTCAGACTCACGCCTGGCACATGGAATACTTCGAGACCCTCTACCGTCAGATGGAGAAAGTAAACATCGAAGAGGTGCTAAAGGTCGGTCTCGGCGCTGCGTGCATCGGCAGCCCGGATACTTGCGCGCGCGTCCTGCAGCGCCTTGAAGACGCAGGTGTTGACGAGGTGCTGCTCTTCATGCAAGCCTTCACCACGCCTCACGACGCCATCATGCGATCGATCGAGTTGTTCGCAAACCAGGTGAAGCCGCGCGTGCGGCCGAACCGAGTCAGAGCCTGACCACGCCTGGAGTCTCCGGGCACGAGCATCCAAAGGAGGGTGTATGAGCAGACGACTCTTGAAACCGTTGGTTCTCCTTTCCAGCATCGTCGCCGTCCTGGCCATGGTGGTCTCCGCCTGCGGCAGCAGCGAGAAGACGCCTACGCCCGCGCCGACGGCGACGACTGCCCCCGCGACGGCCGTTCCGGCCACTGCGACACGGGCGCCCACTACGGCACCGGCTGCCACGACGGCACCGGCTGCCACGACTGCGCCGGCTGCGACCGCAGTGCCCGTTGCGACCGCGACCCCGGCGCCGACGGCAACCCCCGCGCCGCCCACCGCCACCGCACCCCCGCCTGTCAAGCGCGGTGGTCTGCTCCAGATGCGCCTGTTCGGCGATCCCGCGGCCCGCACCTATGACACCTACGACGGCGCTGGCGGCTCGACCGTTGCCTACATGCTGCCGATCATGTCCTCGCTCTTCTCCGATGACCCATACAAGCCCGGCACGACCATCGGTGACCTCGCGACCACCTGGTCCTTCAGCAGCGACGGTACGGTGCTCACTGCCAAGATGCGCGCCGGCGTCAAGTTCTCCGACGGCACTCCTCTGACAGCCAACGACGTCGTCTGGAACTTCACCCAGGGCTGGAAGCCGGTGAAGCCGCAGATAACCAACACTGCGTCCATCTGGCCCATCGTCACGGACATCAAGGCGATCGACGATACGACGATTCAGATCAACACGAAGCAGGCGAGCGCCTCGTTCT
>JACQEE010000275.1 GCA_016200725.1 Chloroflexota bacterium | reverse complement strand
GTTTTACCGCGACTTCCATCCCTTCCATCACCTGTCCGAAGACTGTGTGTCGATTGTTGAGATGGGGTTGCGGGGCGTAGCAGATGAAGAACTGGCTGCCGTTCGTTCCGGGGCCACGGTTCGCCATGGAGAGTGAGCCTTGCAAGTTTTTAAGGTCGCTGAACTCGTCCTCGAACTCGTAACCTGGGCCACCTGAGCCGGTTCCTGTCGGATCCCCACCCTGGGCCATGAAACCGGGAATCACACGGTGGAACGTGACGCCATCGTAGTAACCGTCGCGCGCAAGGAATACAAAATTGTTGACTGTCTTCGGCGCTTTCTTGGGAAAGAGTTGTATCTTAATCTTGCCCTGAGTCGTCTCCATGTCGGCGATGTAGAGCTTCTTTGGGTCAATGCTCATCGCCGGCACTTTTGTGTACTTGGCCACGTTGCCCTCGCTTTCGTGATCCTAGGGACTACTGCTCTTCGATGCTGACGCTGTTGATAACGACAGGCTGGTCGGGGCGTGAACTGCAGCCCTGGCCTTCGCTTTGGCCAGTCCGAGAGCATGCGGTGCTCACGGCGCCGATCGCTTGGACGACATCCTGGCCGCTCACTACCTGGCCGAAGAGGGTGTAGCCACCGTTGAGGAAAGTCTGTGCGCCCAGAGTGATGAAGAACTGCGAGCCGCTTGTGTGGGGCTGTCCAGTGTTCGCCATCGCCATCACGCCAGCCTTATCGAAGGTATTCGCGAGGGGGCATGTGGGGTGCAGCGTATTCGTCGCCTTGCCATCTGTGCACAGGAACTCATCGGGGAGTGTGTAACCAGGTGTACCAGTACCCCAGGAAGCGACTCTGGAACTATCGGTCGTCAGGGGATCGCCGCTCTGCACCATGAAGCCGTTGACGACACGATGGAACAGAATGCCGTTAAAGTAGCCGTCACGGGCAAGGAAGACGAAGCTATTGACCGTCTGCGGCGCTGACTTGGGCAGCAGTTGAATTCGCACATTCCCTTTGCTCGTCGCAAGCGTCGCGAAATACTGCTTGCTGGGGTTGATGGCCAGCGGCGGCGCGCTTGCGTACTGCTTGGTCTTGCCGCCTCCTTGAGGCGTCAGCGTTGCAAAGCCAGTCCCCGGCGATGGGGGAGCGGTAGCCGTTACAGTCGGTGCGATGGTGGGCGCGGTGGGTGTGTCCGTCGCAGTGCTATCGCCACTGCACGCGGCGACCACGAGCGGGATGGCGCTGGCCACGGCGACAAGCGCGCTGAGTCTGGACTTTCGCATCACGGGAATCACCTCTGCTAGAGTGCGGCCCGAGGCCGCTGGCACGATAGACTGTACGGTGCATGCCGAATCAGGTTGTGCCGGTTTTTTGCGGCGACTATCATAGCACGCACTTCGGACGGCGCGAGAGGTTTCCTTGAAAGCCATCGTCCTCGAGCAACCCGGCTCGCCGGCTGGGCTGCGGATGACCGACCTGCCCACGCCAGCGCCAGGGCGAGGCGAGGCGCTGGTAGAAGTGCGCGCGGCCGGAGTGTGCCACCACGACGTGGCGATCATGCGTGGTCAGTTGAGACGTGGTACAAAGGCGCGCGTAGTACTAGGCCACGAGATTGCGGGCGTGGTCGAGAAGATCGGTGATGACGTCAAGAACGTCAAGCCAGGCGATCGGGTAGCATCCATCCTCACGAGTGCCTGTGGGTACTGTGTCCGCTGCCAGGAAGGCCGTGAGCACCGCTGCTTGCACGGGCACGGCCTCGGACACGGGGTCGACGGAGGCTACGCAGAGTACGTGATTGTCTCGGCGTACAGTCTGCGACTAGTCCCTGAAAGCGTCACCTTCGAACAAGCGGCCGTGTGCGCGTGTCCCATCGGCGTGGCGCTGCGAGCGATCCGCGACCTGGCGACGCCACGACCCGGCGATGTGGCCGTCATGACGGGAGCGTCCGGGGGGTTAGGGGTCCACGCGGTACAGATCCTCCGCGCCTTCGGAGTGCGCGTACTGGCCGTCACCGGCACCGCTGAAAAGATTGAAAGGCTTCAAGCGGTAGGGGTGGACGAGGTCATATTCAGCCCTGATGGCTCGTTCCAGTGGGAAGTCTTGGCGCTCACATCAGAGCACGGCGCCGACATCATCGTCGACACGGTGGGCAGCGCTGCGTTCGAGGCGGCATTCGCTTCGCTTGCCCAATACGGGCGGCTGGTCATGCTCGGCGAGGTGGCAGGGGGCAACGTGTCGTTCAACCCAGCGAACGTGTTGTTCAAGGATGCGCGCATCATGGGTTCGACCGGGGTGAGCCGGCTCGATCTGGACCAGGCGCTCGAGTTGGTGCGTCGAGGCCTTGTGAAACCAGTCGTCACGACGTTTCCGCTGGCCGCTGCGGCGAAGGTACACCAGATGCTGATGGACCGGCAGATGTTCGGACGTGCTGTACTCATACCATAGGCAGGGAGGGTGGGAATGGGGAAGCACTTTGAGATGAGCCTCGAAGAAGTCGCCCGCGATGTCTACGCGTGCCTGCAGCCTGACCGTGGCCTCGGATGCAGCAACTCGGGACTGGTGAACCGCGGCGGCGGCATGGTCGTTGACACGTTCTGGGACCTGCCGCACACAAAGGGTCTCATCGAACAATACGACCGAGTGTGGCACGGACTCGCAAAGCGCGTCGTGAACACACATCCCAATGGGGACCACTTCTGGGGCAACCAACTCTTCGAGGGCGCCGAGATCATCGGGCATCGCCTGTGCGCCGAAGGTGCCGTGAAACAGGACCCGGCCGCGCTGCAGCGCCGCCTCCGTGGCAAGCCCGAGGCGAAGTCTTCGCCGTTCGCTGAACGTCTAGCCGATTGGGATTTCTCCGGGATTCGCATCGTGCCTCCGAATCGACTGATTGAAGACCGCCTCGAAATGGATTTGGGTGGAATCGTCGCGCACATCGTCTACGTCGGTCCCGCGCACACGGCTGGAGACGTCATCGTGCACCTGCCGCGCGAGCGGGTGGTCTTCTCCGGCGATATTCTCTTTCGATTATGCACGCCGCTCGGCTGGGACGGCCTGAATGCCAAGTGGGTGGAGGCGCTGGACTACATCGTCAGCCTCGACCCCAAGGTTGTCGTACCTGGGCACGGGCCTCTGTGCGGTATCGAAGGACCGAAGGAGATGAAGGCCTACATCCAATACGTCGACGCGGAGTCGCGACGCTTCTTTGCGATGGGCCTTACACCTTTCGAAGCGGCGAAGCACATCGACCTGGGGCCGTACTCGGGATGGACGGAGCCCGAACGCGTGCTTCTCAACATCGCTCGAGCATATCGTGAACTGCGCGGCCAGTCCTACGATCAGCCGCTCGACCCATCGGCGAGCACGGACAACATGATTGCGCTGACTGCGGACGCAGCATGGCGATGGGGTTTGCGTCGCTAATCATTGCGACACTTTGTGGTCCATTGCCAAGGGCAATGGATTGGCTATGAAGTACGCCGGCATGGATGAAAAGACGGCGCATGCATGAGAACCAACGAATACCTCGCCCCATTCCGATAAAGGTCCCTGCGGAACAGATCAGCCAGAGATCTGGGCGAATGCTGGCTCTACCTATTCTGTCACCGAAACGCGTCATAGAAGGCCCCAGCGAACATGCCGAACAGGATGTGTATTCCTAGAAACGTAACGACGGCTGAAAGCGGCATCTTCAACACGTAGGCACCTGGGTCGCGGATGCGCTCGGCCCTTACGGCCGGGTGCCGGCGGCCAAGCCAGCCCAACAGCGCTCCATCGAGTAGCCACTGGGCGAGACCGAAGAGCGCGCCCCAGACGATGATATCTGTTTCCACTTCAAAGAGATGATAGAGCGCAGCGTGAACAAGCCCAAACAATGCGCCGAGCACCAGCATGAACGTAGCGCCGAGAGCATAAGTCAGCCAACCTGGTCCGGACGGCGCTAGGTCGAGTCCCAGATACTTCAGAGCATCGAGCTTCCCGCCTTGAGGCAACACGACGAGCACCGCATAGAGAAAGAGCGCGGTCACGACTGCCGCGAGCATGCCGCCGCCGATGGCCCCGATTGGGCTATACCCCATGCGCCGCCACCTTTTAGGGTCTTTCTTCGTTCATTTGCTGTTGAGATATGGGGCCAAGTGCTGCCGAAGCAAGAGTCGGCCTCGATGGAGCCGGGTCTTTAGCGCAGAGACGTCCACCTTCAGGATGTCCGCTGCCTCTTGTCCGGAGAGCCCCTGAATGTCTCGGAGAATCACAGCCATTCGAAGTGTCGGCGGGAGTTTGGCCAGCGCTGCGTTGATCGATTCGCGGAGTTCGCCGGTGAGCGCTTGCCGTTCCGGGCCTGGCTCACGATCGGGAACGTCAAACTTCTCGGTCTGGTACTGCGTCGTATCCCGCTCGCGTTTGCTCTTCCGCCGCCGCATCAGCACCGCGTTCACCGTGATCCGGTACAGCCAGGTTGTGATTTGCGAATCGCCACGGAATCTAGGCCAGGCGCGATATGCCGAGATGAATGCCTCTTGCATCGCCTCCTCGGCCTCGCTCGGATCCCCCGTCATGCGCAAGGCAACGTTGTAGACGAAATCGCTGTGCTTTTCGACGATCTCGGGGAAATCAGGTAACGGCGTGGCAGGCAAGGGTTTTGCGTTGTCGCGCGTGATGGTGTTCTCCATACATGGCGGCTTATCTAGATTCGAAACCGGGAATCGGGAGCCGCTCATTATAGAGGTCTGGTTTCAGACAGGGCAAACACGACCACTTCCCGGTAGTGGTCCGATTTGACCGTTGAGAGTACGGCTCGCCCCCTTCCCTTTAGGGAAGGGGCAGGGGTTAGGTTGCGAGTCGGTCCCTTCCCTTCAGGGAAGGGGCAGGGGTTAGGTGAGGGGTGGAGCGGGGACGCCGCGAGCGCGGCCTGGGGATAATTTGACCCACAGCCCTCTGCCCCAGGTCCCGATTCCAGCGACAACAAAAGTGGCGCGTGCGTTCGAGGGACATGGGGATAGTGCAAACGGTGCGCGATGAGCAGGCGCTATTTTTCGAAGGTCTGGAAGAGTGGCTCGCTGGTGCTTGAGGCCCCAGGGCGGCGCACGGAGACGTAGAACATGGCGCGGTCGTCGCTCCCCCGGTTGGCGATGCCGCGATGGACGGTGCCGAAGTCCATCTTGACGATGGCGAACTGCTCGGCCGCCAGCTGGGCGATCGTGGCGCCATGCGCCTCGAGCAGCGGCACGTCCACGACGTCCGTGTCGGCGATCGCGCGACGGTAGACGTGCTCCGGGAGCGACGCCGGCAACGCGATGTACTGCGTCGCGTTCTGCGGCGTCAGCGGCGTGATGGGGACGAGCAGGTTGGAGTAGTGCTCGCTGTAATCGAGATGCCAGGCTTGCGTGCGGGAGCCGGCCGGGTTCAAGACGAAGCCATAGCCGTCGAGCAGCACCGCCTCGTCGCGATAGTAGCGGGCGATGAGTTGGCGGACCCACCTGTCCAGCGGGAGGTCCCGGATGGAAGCGCCGTCCGTGCGCTGCCACACGTTGAGCCAGAAGATTTCCCCGGCTGCGCGGCGCGCGGGCCACTCGTCGGCGTGCCGCGCCCGGCTTGCCTCGAGTGCGTCCAGCAGCATGCGGCGCTCCTCGTCGGCGAGTGTGCCCATGACGTGGATCGCGCGGCCTGGGAGCGCGGTCGTAGATGGCTGCATCGACGGCATCGTATCTCAGGTTGATCTCAGCGGTCTACGCCGCCCGCGTCGCGCCGTGTGCGGCTGTCGAGCATGCAGAGATTGTAATCAAAAAGCACGCTAAGGGCACGAAGGGGGAATTGTTGGGCGTAGGTGCGCAGCCTGTTCCGACGCGTGCGTTGCGCCATAAACTCTTACGCCTGAGTGGCTCCGCCATCGTCCTTCTTCCGCCGCACTCGTTCTAACGCCCTGTGAACTGTTGCGGTATCCGGTGCTCCCAACTTCTGGAAGATCTCTAACGCTTGGACTAGGAACTGTTCCGCTTCCGCGAGGTTTCCCTGCGCCTCCGCGAGGAGGCCCATTTGCCCGAGGCTGCTGGCGATGCCGTCCTGATTACCGAGTTTCCGCTGGATCGCCAGGCTGTCTTTGTACAGATTCTCGGCCTCGGGGTAGCGCCCCTGGAGTTGGGCCAAGATG